>NZ_JBCGFQ010000039.1:0-49590 GCF_040984075.1 Pseudomonas sp. I2 | reverse complement strand
GTATTCGGGATTGCTGGGCTTGTGAGCGTCAGGCCGGGCCGGTGCCGGGGCAGGGCGGGGTAGGCCGCTCCGGGCGCGACCAGATCCACAGGTTGCCCAGGGCCATGCCGGCCAGGGCCAGGAACACCGGCCAGCGATGCTCGAGGAAAACCAGCATCAGCGTGGCGCACAGCAGCATGCTGACGGTGGCGCTGACCTTGGCGCGGCGCTGGATGACCTTGCCGTTGCGCCAGTTGTACAGGATCGGCCCGAACAGCCGGTGGTTCTCCAGCCAGGCGCTCAGGCGCGGTGAGCTGCGGGTGGCGGCCCAGGCGGCAAGGAGAATGAACTCGGTGGTCGGCAGGCCGGGCACGACGATGGCGACCAGGCCTATCCCCAGGCTGACATAGGCCAGGATCGCGTACAGCAGGCGGGACAGCTTCGAGCGGGCAGGCTGGGTCATGGTCTCACTGCAAGGGGCGGTCCGGCCACCAGGGGTGGCCGGGTAAGGCGTGTCAGGCCAGTGCGGCATCCGCGGCGTAGGCATGCTTGAGCAGTTCGGTGAAGCGCTCGAAGGCAGCGACCGCGCCACGTTCGGCGGCGGCCTCCTCCTCGGCCGACAGCTCCAGGCTGTCGAGGATGCGGATGAACTGCTTCCAGCCCTCGGCACGGCCACCGGCCGGTTCGCCCAGGTGGCGGGCACCGAAGCTGTCCGACAGACCCAGGGCCACGGCACGCTTGATCAGGAACGCGGCGCCCAGTTTGGAGCCTTCGGAGACGAAGATCCAGCCCATCGCCTCGCCCAGGCTCGGGTTGTGCAGGGCGCCCAAGACCGGTGCGGGGACTTCGGTGTCCAGGTCGGCCAGGTCCAGGCGGGCCTGTTCGGCGCGGCAGCGCTCGGCCAGGTCGGGGACGATGGCGATCAGTTGTGGGTCGTTGTACAGGGCCTGCAGTTCGGACTGGAACAGGTACTGGGCGACCACGAAGCGTGCGAAGTTTTCGCGATTGTCGAACGGCGCATGGGACTTGACCAGGGCATCGAGCTCGCTGTGCGGCGCATGGGTGATCTGGTTCAGGCGCTGCGAGCGCAGGCTTGGGCGTTCAGAGGCAAGGGTGCTGGTCATGGAGGCGGGTCCTTGGGAATAGGCTGTCTAGTACAAGACGAACCAGGTGAGACGGAACAGTAAAAAAATCTCATCTAGAGGTGAAATTATCGTCAGGGGGCCGCTTCGCGGCCTGCTCCAACAGGGGCCGAGTCGATCACAAATAATGGGCGCTGAAGGGCCATGTGGGAGCGGCCTTGCCGGGGCGCCGTACTGGTTGGAAAGGGGCGCGAAGCGCCCCCTGACTGCAGTCAGATATCCCACACCAGGTTGATGGCGAAGTTGCGGCCCGGCATGGTCAGGCGGTCGAGGTTGGCCGGTTGGGTCACCGCTGCCTCGCCCAGGGCGTCGTAGCCGCGCACCGAGTCCCACTGCCAGTACTTCTTGTCGGTGAGGTTGTACAGGCCTGCATTGACGGTGATGTCGTCGGTCACCTTGTAGAAACCGGTCAGGTCCAGCACGCCGTAGCCCGGGGTACGAAACTGCGAGCTGGTGCCGTCGGGGGCGAAGAAGGTGGTGTCGTCGACGCGGGTCTTGCGCTTGACCAGGGTCCAGCTGAGCAGGCCGCCGTAGTTCTGCTGCTCGTAGCCCAGGCCGATCACTGCCGTGAGCGGGTTGATGCTGTTGAGCGGCTGGCCGTTGTCGTCGTTGCGGCCATGGGCGTAGGCCAGCGAGCCCTGGGTGTACAGGCCCTGGGTTGCGCCGAAGTGGTCCAGGTTCAGGCGGCCCTTGAACTCGGCCCCCTTGATGGTGGCGTGCTTGATGTTGTTGGCCTGGAAGGTCGAGCCCAGATTGGCCGACTGCACGGCGTCTTCGTTGATGAAGTCGCGGTACTTGTTGTAGAACACCGCCACGTCGAAGTTGCCTGCCTCGAAGTTGCCGCGCAGGCCGGTCTCGTAGCTCTTGCTCTTTTCCGGCTCGAGGTCGGGGTTCGGCTCCACGCGATAGCCCAGGCTCGGGTTGTCGAAGCGCCCGTACATGGCCTTGGCGGTCGGCGTACGGAAACCCTCGGCGTACTGGCCGTACCAGGTGTAGTTGTCGTTGAAGGCATAGGTCACGCCGAACTTGGGCGAGACGCGGTGCCATTTCTTGTCCGAGTCGTCGATCCGCTCGGGGGCCTCGCCGCTGCCTTGCACGCCGCGCAGGAACTCGGTGGTCATGTGCGGCTCCATGCGGGTGTAGTCGTAGCGCGCGCCTGGCAGGAAGGTCCAGTTGTTCCAGCGGATCTCATCCTGGGCGAACAGGCTGTAGGTGTCGACGGTCGGGTCCGGGAAATCGCTGACCAGTGCCTGGCCGTCCCGGCTGCTGTCCTGGCCGATGAACGCGCAGCTGCCGCCCACGTTCAGGCAGGTGCCGGTGCCGCTGCGCGAACCGGTGACCTTCTCGTGCTTGAGCGTGGTGCCGTAGGTCAGCAGGTGATCGGTCGGGCCGATGCTGAAGGATTTGTCCAACTGGGCATCGAAGACCCACTGGCGATCCTTGTAGGTGGTCTGACGATCCCTGAATACCTCGCGCCCCGAGGCCGCGTAGATTTCATCGGTACGCTGGTCGGTCTTGGCGATCTGGTAGTTCAGGCTCCACTTCGCATGGTCGGCGACCAGGCTGTCGAGGCCGAATTCATGATTGATCCCGAAGCGTTCGCGGGTCACGGTGTCGTTGCCCTGGCGTGTGCGATAGGAATTCATGGCGCCAAAACCGGGAATGAAGGGGCCGCCCACCGCGCTGAGGATGTTCTGGTCGCGATCGTCCTTGTAGCGCTCGTAGGTAAAGCCCAGGCGCGCATCGTCGGCGTAGTTCCAGCCCAGCTTGGCCAGCACGTTGGTGGTGCGCACGTCCTCGGGGTTGGCCTGCGTGCGATCCAGGCCGGTGCCGCCATGGCTGCCGTAGGATTCGGTCTCGTGGCCATTGCGCTGGCTCAGGTGCAGCAGGCCGTCGAAGTCGCCCTGGCGGCCGGCCACGGTGGCGGAGGTCAGCCAGCTTTCGTCCGCCGAGCTGTAGCCGGTCTTCAGGCGCGCACCGACGTCCTTGCCGGGTTTGAGGATGTCGTCCGGGTCGAGGGTGAAGTAGCTCACCGCGCCGCCGATGGCATTGCTGCCGTACAGCACCGAGGCCGGGCCGCGAAGAATCTCGACGCGCTTGACGATCTCCGGGTCGACATAGTTGCGTTGGGTCTGGGCGTAGGGGCCGTAGAAGAAGCTGTCTGGAATGGACACGCCGTCGACCTGGGTCAGGATGCGTTCGCCGTCGATGCCGCGGATGTTGTAGCCATTGAGGCCGCTGCGCTGGCCCGTGCCGGCGACCGACACGCCAGGCTCGTAGCGGACCAGTTGCTGGATGTTGTTGACGTTCTGCCGGTCCAGTTGTTCGCGGGTCTGCACGCTGACGGTGCTGGGCACCTGGCTGACGTCCTGGGCGCTGCGGGTGGCGCTGACGGTGAGCTGCTGCAGGGCGATGGCGTTGCCTGCCACCTGGCGTTCGAGCACCACGTTGCCGTTGCCGATCTTGCGATAGCCCAGGCCGGTGCCCTGGAGCAGGCGCTTGAGCGCGGCCTCCGGCGCCAGCGAGCCTTGCACCCCCGGCGAGGACACTCCCTCGGCCAACTCGGCATTGAAGCCGACCTGCCAACCAGTGACCTGGCTGAATGCGTTGATCGCCGAGACCAACGGCTGCTGGGCGATGGCGAAGCGGTAGTCGCCCATGCGCGGGCCGCTGGCCTGGGTGGGCTCTGCGGCCAGCGCCGGCAGGCTGCAGGCGCCGCTGGCGAGCAAGGCCAGGGTCAGCAGCGATAGCTGCCCCATGCGGCGGGAGGAGGTGGACGGACGAGTTGGACCTGTGGACATCGAAGGCGCTCCCTGACGCGCGAACTGTTATAGGTGATGGCTGTTCTTGTTTCAAAACAAGAATCAGTTGCATTGGCTATAACGAGACGGGCAGGGCGGCGCGATCGCGTAAAAAAAGTTCGTCGGTCAGTTGATGATCACCAGCGCGGGGTACTCGTGCAGTTGCGCCGAGGTGATCTGGGCCAGGGCGCGCAAGGTTTCCAGGGGTTGGTCGAGGCGGTAGTTGCCGGTCACCGCGACCTGCTCCAGCTGCGTGTTGCGGCTGATGATCCAGCCGGGGTAGTAGCGGCGCAGCTCGTCGAGGACCTGGCTCAGCGGGCAGTTCTCGAACACCAGGCGGCCGTCGATCCAGGCCAGTTCCTTGCTCATGTCCGGGCGCTGGCGCTGGCTGAAGCCCTGGGGGCCGACGCTGATGCTGTCGCCGGCGCTCAGGCGGATGCGCTGGTCGCTGGCGGCCTGCAGGTCGACGTCGCCGCGTTGCACCCGCACCTGGGCCTGGCCATCGAGGTAGCGCACGGCGAAGTCGGTGTCGTGCACCTGCGCACGCAGTGGTCCGGCCTGGACTTCCAGGGGCGCCTGGATGCCGCCGGGCACCTGGAAATACGCCTCGCCCTGGAGCAGGCGGGCGACCTGGCGGCCCTCGCGCAGGTCGCTGGCGAAGGCCGAGTTGGTGTTGAGCAGCACCTGCGCGCCATCGTCCAGTTGCAGGCGCTGGCGCTCGCCGACCACAGTCAGGTGATCGGCTTGCAGGCGTACCGGCAGGTTGCCGAAGGTGAACAGCCCGACCAGCAACACGGCGGCGGTGGCCAGAGGTTTCCAGTGGGCACGCAGGCGCCCGCCAAGGGAGCGGCGGCGGTTGTGGTGCAGGTGGCTGGCGGCCTGGCGCAGGGGCGCGCCGTTCCACAGGGCTTCGGCCTCGACATAGGCCTCGGCGTTTTCCGGGGCGGCGCTCAACCAGGCTTCGAAGGCACGGGTATCGTCCTCGCTGGCGCATTGCAGGCGCACGAGCCAGTCCAGTGCCTCGTCCATGGCACGGGCACGGGCGTCAGGCCCGGCGGGTGACGGGCGAGGGACGGGGCTGTCGGTCACGGAGGTTCCTTGCGGTAGGTTTTTTTTTGAATGATCAGGGCTGCGGCGAGGCATGGCAAGGGCTTTGCCTCGGTCGGCCGGCGAGCGGTCGGCTCACTTGAGCCGGTCGGCCACGCCCATGCAGATGGCCATGATCAGTTTCAGTTCCTTCTGCACCGTGCTGGCCGAGACCTTCAACTGTTCGGCGATTTCCAGGTAGCTGGCGCCATGCAGGCGGCTGAGGATGAAGATCCGCTGCTGGCGCGCAGTGAGCTGGCCAAGGCTGACACTCAGGTGCCTGAGCAATTGTTCGGCATGGGCGGCGTCCTCGCTGCTGCCGGCCTGGGCGGCGACATTGTGCAGCACCTGCTCGGGGACATCGTCGACCAGGGTCCGTGCCTGCACCCGGCGTGCCCGCAAGTGGTCGAGGGCAAGGTTGCGCGCAGTCTGGAAGACGAACGGCTCGAGGTGCTCGATGGGGCGTTCGCCCAAGGCACGGGTGACCCGTAGGTAGGTTTCCTGCAGCAAGTCCTCGGCCGTGCTGGGGTTGCCGACCATGCGCTGCAACGTACGCAGCAGGGTGAGGCGCTGGGTTAGGAAGACTGTGTTGAACCGGGACTGACTCACGGGGAAACCTGGGCCGATAGGAGGTGAATGATAATGCTTATCATCATTGGCCAAGGTCAAGCCTGGAAGTGTCACGATTAGGTAAAGATCGGCAGCCGTCGTGTAAGCGAGCGCCGGATTTGGCACCGTCGAGCGCCGGATTTGGCATCGCGATGCCGTGCACCCACAGCGCTCGCTTTGGCACCTGACATCAGGCCGTGCGACGCCACATATGTACGGCCAAATACGGCGGCATGTTGTTGTGCGCCTGGCCGCCGCCAGCCGGTCCTGACGCCGGGTTTGTTGCCACTTGGCTGGTCATGTCATCACCGGAAGTGTATTCACCTGCCGGGCCGGCAGTGACGCCTTGCGGGACGGTATGGTCGTGCTCCGGCATTTCGGCAATGGTCAATACATGGCCGTACTCACCGCCGGTGCTGCCGAGGGCAAACGCCCTTTCCTCGCCTCGGGCATCAGTCCCGCTACCGGCACTAATCAGCATGCGCCCAGTCCCCAAGGCCACCCAGGTGCCGAATCCCAGCAGCGTGGCCGGGTTGGTGGCAACGCTCGCGTTCATGTAGATCGACCCCACCGGGTACACCACTGCCAACATCGCCGGGTGGTTGCCTGTGTGATATGGCGACCGGCCTCCGTCCAAAACCAGCCCATTTGGAAGAACGAGGGAGCCGTCACTGCTCTTCAGCCGGAACAGCTCTACTCCGTCGATGAAGAGCGCCAAGTCCGACCCGTCGCCTTCTGTGCCACCTACCGTAAACAGTCCAGAGTCACCGTCTGAGCCAAAGGCATACCCAACTCGACTGGTATTGCCCGAGCTGGGCGCCCCCTTTTGGACTCGAATCCCCCCGGTTGCCCTCAGAGGCCCGGTGAGCTCGCCACCAACCAGGGGAAGGAACACCTTCCCCGACTCGCTTATAAGGTGTTGAATAGCTTCGAGGACCTGGGTGGAGTCATCAGCATTCAACGTCAGACCAGCTGCCTGAACAATGCTAACCAGCTCCTCCTGAACAGCATTCAACCAGCCCGCAGTGATAGGGGTCGGAGCGACCCCGCCTGCTTGTGTCCCATGTCGATAGAGCCCAGCCAAAGTACACAGCGAGGTCCATGCGGATACACGATCCATAGCCGCTCCTTAAACCAAGATACCCAGTCGAGCCATACGCTTTCGGATAATCTCGACCTGCTTGCTCAGTTCTGCGTCTGTCAGCACTACTGAGTGAATAGCAACGAACGAAATATCAACCTCAGCGCCAAACGAGGCGGAGTTGCTAGGGCTGCCGATACGGAAAAGTGTGTCGGTTAGTACACGCGGCCTAACATCTGCGTTTTGATTCGAAGTGTTTCGAGTGATGTTTTGAACCTTGAGTGGCATCGACGAGCTGACTCGCATTACTCGAATGCCCCAGTCGGTTGGGACGTCGGAAACACTCAGCATCGCAGAAGTAGCACCGCCACTCCCATTGTTGCGGGACGCACCACCGGTCAAGCTAGCAGTTGCTACATGATAAAGGTTTGCACCATAGGACACCCCGACAACCCCTGGGGTAGCAGACTTGCCGATGTAGGTGCCAACATAGAATGGAGTGGACTCATCTCCAGTTGTCGAAGCGTCGGACGGGATTGGATTCACCGCACGCCCCACGACAATTAGTGTCTGCTCCTCGGATTCCGAGATATTCGTTTGCAGGTAGTTAGCACCCCCGCCTTTGAACCGGCCATGTGTTGGATACGCCTGCGGGTTCCCAACAATGCTGGCGTCGGCCTTGTTCATCACTCTATTGAAGCCAAAGCGTGAAACATCCGTGTCGAAAGTAAACCAGCCTTCCAACCCCCGCGTTACGGGAGGGACAACTTTCGAATACCAAGGCGCCAAAGTGTCACGCGCAGTAATTATAAGTCCCATAAACTAGCCTCCGACGTCTCAAATAAGGTTGATTGCAGCTGCAGCGACGAAAGGTGCCAGTGCCGCGTAAAGTCCAAGCCGCGAGGAGCCCGTTGGATGAGTCGAGTCCGCCCAGTTACCCTTCACGAATCCATCTGCACCCGGAGCAGATTTAGACATAGCGTATCCGCTTTCTGGATCAGTCATGGCCCATAGAGGGGCCAAAATCAGATTTGAATAGTTCAGGTTTTCTACTGCTTGTTGCATTGCACGTATGACAGGGGTGTAGTGGCTTAACCACAGAGAATTTCTTGTCGCATCAATTGCCGTTCCAGGAATTGAGCGAATTATCTTTGCGTTCGGCCAGGCTGCCTTAATCTGACTATGCATCAGAGTGTCGTCTGCAAGCACATGGTCATAGATTGTTGCAGCGGACCTGTCTCGGACGTTGTTAGTGCCTAACATGTTTATCACGATGTCAGGTGTGTCGAGGTCAAATCTCGCTTGATAAAACGTGGGGTCGAACACATAGCCGTTACGCACGATTGCAACGGGGTCACTCTCTGTAGCAGCACGGAGAAATGGATTTATGGGCCAGCGCAGAGGCTTGGACAGCTCCATGTATGCAGATTCTTCACCAGGGGTGACTTTACCTACACGGTCCGTTATAGCGTACGTAAAATCCCCGGTCTCCCAACCTTCGCGACACTCACCCAACTCACCATTTGTATCGTTGGCATTACCTGCATCCGCAGACCCTGGTAACGTACCAATGAAGGTTGGCACTATACCCAGCTCGACCAGGTATTGACGCAAGAACAAGCCACCTTGACGATTGCCGATACTGTCCCCGATGAAGAGTATTTTTACAGGTTTCGGTGGCACCTGGACTGGCACATGCTTTAGTGAAAGCTTCATTGCCCTGCGGTCACCGGGGCGAGCTATATCACGCATGGTCAGCACGCCAGAGTCGCCGAAGAGACTAGCGCTGACAGTTAGCGTTTTACCTTTTGAGTGTGCATCAGTAGTAGTACTGAAGACTGATGCGGACACAAGCGACACCTGGTCGCGACGAGGCAGGATATTTTCCACATACAAGACAGCATCTCGGATAGGACCTGTCGCGATCAACGGGGAGAAGAGTAAACCTTCTGAAAATGGGGACGGAGGAGATTCCGGTTCAGCAAGTATATAAGGGCTCGTAAGGTCATTGTGAACACCACCCTCAGTGTCAAGAATGAAAATACCTGGTAGCGACGTTGGTCGAACTTCGAGCGGGCCAACCATAGCCAATTCGTCGTCAGCATAAAAAGGTGCTGCTCCCTCGCCATCACCGATAATTGTTGAGTTATTTAGCGACGCTATTGAAAACGGAATAGTGTCAAAGCGCTTTACCGAAAGACGCGCAAACCTGGCCCCCTCGCTATCCTCTAGAGCTAAGTGCTCGAAATCACTATCAGGAACACCCCCCGTCCGGATGAGCGAGTCCAAGTCCGCACCACTGGCATAGCTATAGGAATACTCGTAGCTATCAATCCCGGTCTTTTTAAACAGCGAAACCCGCCCTAATCCGGACCCTTCAGGAGACATCCAGAAATAGCTATCGAGCTCTGTCAGCAGCAACGCTTCTTCGAATGTGGAGTAAACGCGACCATTCGCCATCTGACTGCTGAGCTCTACCACTGCATCCGGGATCGCCTGCTTGTGCATTAGCGCTTGCTTGGCAATGGTTGGCACAGGGCCGGACTCGGTATCTACATCCTGGCTGGCAGTCCCATGGATATAGAGATGCTGCTTCAGTGAAGCATTCTTAGATCGTTCAGATGACTCATCGAGAATTGAGGCATAGGCCTCCAACGCCTGAATAGTTGTGTCAGCCATTGACGGCCTCCGGCATTACGTAATGAACTGTATTGAAAATACGATCAGTACTAGCAAGTAATCGCTGTGCGAATGCCTTGCCGTATCCTACTTTTACCTCTGTATTTGCCGGCCTCCGAATCTGCAGCAACAATTCAAGAGCCGGCCGCGAGAAAGCTTCTAATGGAACATTGAGCCTCCACTCATAAAGAGCATCACCATCGGTGGCAGGTGTATTTACTGTTGCGATACCTGTGAGCGCCGGCCGATTTACATCAACGGTAGCGGTGAGCCCAAAGCGTTTGGCCATAGCGATAAAATACGGAATTGATTGGCCACCGAGGTCCCCCATTGCAACTAGAACCGCCTGCACCCGGTCTTCGTATGTGTCGCCATCTTCAGGCGTCAAGCCGTACACCCGCTCCCAGTCTGTAATGAAGTCTCCCGAGGTTTCAGGAAAGATTGCAGCCTCAACGGATTCGAGCTTACTTAGCGCGTCCTGGAGCACGTTGGCCTCAGCAGTCATCTGAGCAGTCAGAACTTTCCCTGTGGGGTCGTAAGAAACCGGGGGAAGCAATGATCGCAACTGCTCAAGAAGTTCGTCGCTCATTCTCATCCCTCCAACAGTTGAAGTTGGACCGATCCAAACCGAACCCACTTGACGACTGACGGGTCTGCATCCGTTACCACGTTGCCCGTAGGCGACAGAATGCGCAGATCGATCACACCGCCCAGCGCACTAATGGCAGCTGACAGCCTTATTAGGTAAAGCGTTTCGAGCGGAACAATCGGGGCGATAACTTTCTTGCACGCATCCTCAATTGGCGACTGGAGCGATTCCAAAGTGTAGTTAGGTGCCGGTTTAACTTTTGCGCTTAGGTGTACTTCGACGATCTGGGGAGTAAACACCCAGACATCGGCTCCGGCCGGCGCCACGCTCTCGATAAACGCTTGGCATGCCGCAATAACCGCCTCAGACGATGGTCCGCCAGACGAGGTGACCACCACGTCAATAGAGTTGCCTCCACGGCGCTTTGGCAGTATCAAGGCCGTTGAAACACCATCAATCGACGTAGCCCAGCGTCGATAATCGGCAATGTTTCCGCCGCTTGGTGGATTGCGGAGCACGTCCAGATATCGAGCCAGAAGACTCTCGGCACTTTCATCATCAGTGCCTCCGGCTGTTTCAGCCAGGACGCAGGCGCCGTCGACGTTCAGCGGCGGGCTGATGAACGTGCAGGCTCCTTCTATACCGTTGAGCGCGGCACCCGTCTCGATGGAGGCAACCGGGACACTAATGACGCCAGCCTCCGGGATCTCCACTGTCGCAGTGGTGCTAAACACCCGGCCGGTGGCGACATGCCTGATTTGCAGACCAGCCACAACCTGGCCTCCTGGCGTGCCGGTAACGGTCACCCCACTGCCAGAGGGCGTGGCCGACTTGGGGTAGACATTCCGGGTCTCGGCATGCCGTTTGAGTTCTTCAAAGTCAGCGCTGTCGGGGAAGATTTGGCGAGCAGTCCAGGCGGCCTGCTGGTGAATGCCTTCGGCAATCGCTGACACCGAGCTGGCCCGGACGTGGTTATCGCTATCGGACGTGATATCCGCATCAGGCAGTTGGGAGCGAATGTCTCGCAGCGCCCGCGAGCGGATGGCGTCGAATGAAGGGGCTTCGTAAGGCATCAGATCACGCTCACCAGGTGCTCGAAGGTCTGACGACCGGCCGGAGCGCTAACCTCAATCAGGAGCCTCAACCAACCGTCGTGCTTTTGCTCAGCAGTGACCTCCACAGCCGTGGCGCGCCCATCGTCAATCAGCCCCTTAAGGGCTTGCTGGGCGTACTGAACGGCGAGCGAACCTATCCGAGACTTGTCCTTTTCCCGCTTGAGTTCGTGCAGCCGAGAGCCCAGCGCCGGATCGGCCCAGTAGCTGCCGAGCGGAGTCATCAAACGGAGGTAGACGGCATTGGCCAGCGTCGTAATGCGCTGGCCAGTCAAGTCGCCTGTAGTGGGGTTTATGCTTGCGTCCATAGCGAGGCAGATTGCATCGCGCATGCGCAAGGCGGCATATCCAGCCCATGAAATTCCTTTCATGGGCCGGAAATAGAGCGAACGGCTATTGCTCCGGCGTTGGAGTCGGGCTGTTGCCGTGCTTGTGGGCGTTGTAGATCAGTCGGTCGGCCCGCATGCTGCGGGTCTGGTCTATCACATCTGCCGCCGACTGGATGTTGCCATCGGCCTGGACCTCACCAGTCGCCTCGATCATCGGCGTTTCGAATCGGACCTTCGTGCCGGCCTTGACCAGGAACGTATCGGTTACGACCTCGATCACCCGACCGCGCTTGAGGTGGATGTGATCGCCTTCGTCGGAATAGAGCGCTACCTCACCATCTTTGACCTTCAGGCGATACCGAGCATCTTCGGTGGCAATGACCACCACATGCTTGCTGTTGCCACCGATGGGCAGAGCGATGAAATCGGCACCGGCCAAGGGCGCTGAAGTAAAGCCATAGTGCTGAGCCAGCTCACCCGCGACTGCTTCACCTGCCAGGCCTTCCATCTGAACCCCGATGACAGGGCCGTGCGTGTTGCGCGTGCCGACAGCTCGGAATGCCTGACGAATCCCACGTAGAGCACGCTCTACTTGCTCGCGGACGACCCCAGGAAGTGATGCCATCAAAGCCCCCTAACCATCTGGATGAATGCCGCATCTGCATTCGACTTCTTGCCTTTATGCTTCTTGAGCGGGTTTCCATCGAGAACCCACATCTTGTCTTCGCGCAGCCTGAGCTCGGTGTAAGCGCCTTGGTTACGAGCCAAGCGCAAAGTGCGAGCCATGAGGAAATAAGTAGTGTTCAGCCCATGCGGCTCACTGCGCACGATCACACGCTGCCCGGGCTTCCACACAGCCCCGTTCGGAGCCCGGTAGCCTTTGACGATTGCACGGATCTCAAACCCCTCAAGTCGGCTGTCGGCCAGTAGCTTCCTTGCCCTGGTAGTCGCCATATCCTGGCTTTCACTGGCGCTGTCAATAACCACCTTCGGCCGGAAGATGCCGCGACGAGCCAACACATCATCCCGGATGACCGAGCGCAGATGTGCCTTACCGGTATCCAGACCATCATTGTCGTATTGTCCGTGTTGTCCCAGTACTGTGATCTGGCTGTACCGACCAGCGATGGAACGTCGCGTAGACAAGCGCTCGACATTGTTCCCTTTCCCGTCCGTCCGCATTATCAGCTCACCCACAGGCGTCGACGTGTAGTCCGGCCCTCCCACTACCAGCAGGCCGTCCGGCTCGACCCACGGCCAAAGTCCGTTGGCCTCAGCGACCTGGAGCAGCGCCTCCCATCCCGACTGGCCAGGCTCGACCTGGACCCGACGATGGATTGGCTTGCCGGCCGCTCGCACTTCCACGCGGGTAATCCCAAGCGGGGTAACGACTTCCTTCAGGATCTGGGATAGAGACGCCTCGCGCATGGACACGAACGGGGCTGAGCAATCGACCAGGACCGCCGCCTTGTCCCGCCCAGTCACGCGGATGAATATCCCTCGCTTCGATATGTCGTGCTCAACCTCGTCCAGTTGGCCCGTCAGCACCTTGTCACGTCCGAGTGTCAAACTGCAGCTCGCCCCTTCAACCAGCGTCCCTGGCAACTGAACCGTATCGCGAGTGAACAGCTCTAGCTCAAACCCGTCGGCTGGGGTGAGCAGATCCGACTCGACCGACCAGCCTTCCCACGTGTCATAGATCTTGCCGCCAATAGAGAGGCGGATGGATTCTTCAGTTTGCATAAGCGCGGATCACCGTTCCTGGAGCAATGCTGTAAGGCGAGCGCAGCTCGGGATTGAGGCGTATCAGCTCATCCGCCCGGCGGCTATCGCTGTACCAGCGATGGGCCAGGAGCCGCAGGTTTGTTGGCGATTCGACTGTTCTGGATAGAAGCGGCGGGCGCTGAAGCACCAGCTGTCGAGCACGAGCCTGGATCAGGGCAGCGGTCGTTCTTAGGCCTTCGATGATGGGCAGCGCCTCCTCGATGCCGTACAGCTGCCGATGCAGCAGGATGGCGGACTGGATGAGGCTGCGAGCCAGGTTGGCCAATCGCTCCAGGTCGTTCGGGCTGAGTGCCGAATCGTCCGCATCATTCTCGATGACAACCCCAATTGCGCTGGAGTAGCTGAGGGCCAGCTCTGTGATCACCAATGTGACCAGAGCAAATGCCACCGCTTCGACAGGATCATCCGGCATAGCCGTCGGCAATGCCGAGCCGTCCGGCGCTGTTCCCTCACGCGCTGCAATCAGGAATGCGCTGCCGATGCGAGCGATTTCGGGCGGCAGAGACTCAGCACCCGGCATGGCCGATGGCAGCCCAGAACGACTCAGCAAGTCGGCGGAAGTGCTTGGAGTGCTCTCTTCAATAGACGAGCGAATCTCGGCTGGCGACCTGGCCAGGTCAAGCAACGGATCGAAGGCCGACCCCAAACTCTTGGCCATCGACGTGACCCCGGACACCACGCCCAAAATCTGAGAGCGCATCTGTTGCAACCGAAGGGTGATGCCCGGCAGGCCAAGCGCCTTCTCCATTAATCCAGTCCACCCACCTCCAATCCAGCCTTGTACCTCAGCGATCAGCGAGTCCAAGCGGCCGATCAGATCAAATACGCCGTCCTGCCAGGTCCGCTCATCCTCGACATAAACCGTCCCGGTGTCGGTGTAGATCAGGTCGCGGTTGAAGAAAGCATCATTCGGGGTGTGCTCAAGGAAACGAAGGGCAATCTCGGCGTAGTCGGGTCGCTCTGCGCTGTGGCTGACCTTGTAGCCGCCACTGACGACAGTCACGCTCCCATAGATCGGGTGAATGAGTTCGCCAGGGCCGAGGGTGTCGAGGGCTACCAGGATCTGTTTGAGCTGGAGCATGTAGTTAGGACCGAACACCACGGCGCGCATCGAGAACTCTCTCGCGGCCTGGCCCAAGTCTTCCACGTCATCACCGTCCACGTAGGGAACGCCATGCTGGACGACTGCGCGAGGCGCTTCCAAGTCCTCGCCCATGATGTCCATGGCAACGCCGCGATAGGTGCAATCCAGCAGGTCATCTTGCCAGCTCATTCTCCGCGCCTCATTTGAATGCCTGCTCTGCGCTCAACCTGCGCATGGATGTAGTCTGTGTCAGCCCGTACATCGATAATCAGCGGTTGGCCCAGCAGCGCGTTTAGCTTCTGGACCAATCCGTTAAGACCCGCCTCAACTGCGCGGTTTGCAACACCAGAAGCCCAAGCGCTGCCCCCTGCGGCCGACATACCGTTGGCCGTAAGACCGGTCTCCTGCTGTGCAAGCCGTTGAGCCTGCTGCGAAACCCAGTCATCCGACTGGGTTGGATTTGTGCTCGCAAGGCTCATGCGGTTGCGGTAGAACGACGAGTAGTAGCTTTTCTGCCCTGCGGTGAGCAGGCTGCTGTCTTGCGCATGGCGCAGGCGCGCCTCGTCGGAGTTTTCCGTTGATCCGCCCAGCACGCTCATGGTCAGTGCCGCCGAGCCAAGGGCGGCGTACTTGCCCCAGTTTTTCGAGCTCTTCGACACATCGGGCGTCGAGGTCTGCATGCCCCCGGCCGGCCAGTTGGTGACGAACACGGACGTAACGCCGGCCGCCTCCTCGAGCACCTTGCCGACCGCCACGTTTTTCAACGTTTCCGGGCCGCCCAGGAATTTGTTCAGCAGCGCCCCTGCACCCGCTTTGGCACCGCGCCCGGCGTAGTAGCCGCCGAGGCCGGTGGCGATACCGGCGCCCAGCATCTGCTCGCCAGTCAGGTTGAGGTCATCCAGGATGTAGGTGCCGAAGTCGGTAAAGCTCTTATTGAGGGGCTGCGCCATCCGGTCGATAGCCTGGCTGAGCGTGGCCCGCATGCGACTGCCGGTGCCGGTGGCACTGTTGACGTTGTCTGCCAGGTCGCGGTTGAACACTGGCTCGGCCTTGGCGATTTCGGCGGTCTGTTCCTTGAAGGTGTCCAGGCGGTTGCCGGATAGCATGATCTGCATACCCCGGACGGTGTCCTGGTCCATGCCCTTGAAGGTCACGCCCAGGAAGCGAGCGCGCTCTTTGTCGGTCTTGAGCTTGTCGTACTTGCCCTTGAGGTCGCCCAGCACCGCTGCCGGGTCACGGTAGCTGCCGCTCTTGTCGAAGAACTGCACGCCCGTGGCCTTGGTCACCTGTTCCTGGTACGCCTTGATACCGAACACCCGCAACGTCGAATCGGCCAGGGTGCCCAAGCGGTCTGGCTGCATCTCGACTGTGGACAGCGTCTCGGTGAATGCCAGCGCCTGAGAGATCGACATGCCGGCCCGCTGGGCGGACTGGCCGATCTTGGGGAACAGGTCGGCAAGGTTCTCCAGTTCGGCATTACCGAGGCGACCGGCAACGGTCATCTTCTGCAGCAGCTCCAGCGCGGCGCCGTCCTTGTTGAGGTCGATGTTGAATGCGCTGGCACCGGCCACGACGGCCTTGCCCAGGATCGCCGCGTCCGCACCGGTAACGGCCGTGCCCTGGCCGATGGCGTCAGCGGTCTTTTTTGCGGCCCCATACTCAACACCCGAGGCGATCAGCGTGTTGAAGCCGCTGTCCACGCCCTCACGGCCCAGACCGTACTGCTTGGCGATCCGGAAACCTTCCTCACGCCATTCCTCACGCTGGGCGGCCGTCATGCCGGCTGTCTGCTGGGTACGGATCAACTGGCGATCCAAGGCCGCACTGCCCACCAGGCCGGTAGCGGCGCCGAACCCGAGCCCGAGGCCGGCCAGTTGCCCTTGGGCGCTGCCGCCCAAGCGCTTCACCCGGTCCAGCTCGGTACGAACACCGGCAGCCATGCTCTTCAGCATGCGCAGGTTGCGGCCGCCGTTCTGGGCCAGCCGGCGAAAGCTGCCCTCGGTACGCTCAACGCTGCGGCGTAGCGGCTCGATGCCTTCGCGCTCTGTGCGAACAAACTCGCCTTTGGACTGGTTCGCCGCCTGCCTGGCCACCTGGCCCAGTTGCTTCAGCTCGCCTTGAGTCTGGATTACACCGTGGCGAAACACGTTGGAGCCTTGGGTGGCCGCATCTCGCATCGCCTGCCGGATGATCTTGAAGCTGGCCGCACCTTCCTTGCCTGCCTTGTTGAGCGCTGTGCCAGCCTTTCCGCTTTCGTCAGCGAGCGCTTTGGCACCGTTCTTCCCGGCCTGGCGCAGGTCGCGCTCAATGGCCTGAATCTCACGCCGGCTGTTCCCCGAGGTGGCGTTGATCCGCAGGGCTACACGCAAATCGGAACTCATGAGGTCACTCCCGCGAGCCTATATGAAGAAGAAAGGCCCATCACTGGGCCTTGGTTACTTCGGTGGTCGGCTCTGGGGTCCACCGTAAAACCGGCATCCCCGCAGCATTCAGGCCGTAGCTGTATTGACCAGGTGGTCCCTGGTACACCCCCATACGGCGGGCGGCGTTTACCAAGTCCTCCTGGAATGCCGCCTCCAGTTTTGGCGCCGACAGATCGAGCAGCCTCGTCGCACGCCGGGAGAGCCATGCCTCGCTCAGCACCTGCGCCTCTTGCTTGCTCAGCGGAAACTCTTTTGTCTCAGCCATTTAACTTCCTCATAGACACGAACCGCCTCTTACCCTTTGTACGACCAACCAGGAGATCAATGCGTGCATCAATCTCCGGCCGGGTCATCCGACTGATTTCCTCTAGCCGGTAGCCGTGTCGGACGAGGTGGTGCTCAATTCGCCGCCAGTCGTGGACGCCGCGCTCTGCGGCGACAGCTTTTTTTCCAGTTCTGCATCCGCCTCGGCGATCAGGGCCAAGTCGCCCTCGGTCAGCTCGGCGCGCAGCAACTCGGTGGTCAGTTCTTTGGCTGGGATATCGCCCAGGGCAAGTAGCTGCTGGCGGTAAACCTCCAGCGTGACCAACTGGATAGGGCCGACTGGATGTTCCTGCTGAGCCGTGATGAGGTCGCCGCTCATGGCCACACGAAGGGTGAAGGTTTTGTGCCGAGTACCGGCGTAGTACACGCCGATACTCAACTCGCGGGTGATGGTCAAGCCTTCCCAGCGCTTATCAATTCCGGACATGGCCATCACTCCTCGTAATAGTTCAGGGCGGACAGGGTGAGGTCGCGAGTTGCCTCACCTTCAAGCTGGTACTTGCTGCCCATCTCGACCAGAGAGACACCGGTCCAGGTCTGCCGCTTGCCGCCGCCATCGAGCGGCTCGATGGTGATCTTCGCGTCCAGCATGGCTCGCCAGTTCGGCTCACCGGCCTTGGGAATAGCCACCGAGACGCGCAGGTCGTACTCCTCCATCCCGGCCGCAGTGCCCTTGGGGCGGCCGGTACGGTTCATGGTCTTGACCACAGAGCGACCAGTCTTGAGGGTGTCATCAAGACTCTTGATGTCGTAGTCCGTGCCGTTGATCGACAGTACGATCTGGCCAACGTAGATATCTGACATGGGGACTCCGGTTACAGAAGGAGGTCGATGCGGCCGGCAAACACATGCAGGCCGTTGACGACATCAGCGGGGATGGCACTGTTGAGGCGGCCCACGTTTTGAGCCGAGCGCTCTACGATGAGAGCATCAGCATTAGCGGCGACCTCTTCTACGATCTCCAGCTCCTCGAGCTTCTTCAGCACGTCCAGGAGTTCACTCCGAACAGCTGCGGGCGTCCGACTCGACAGCTTCGAGCGTGGGAAGCGCAGGCGGATTCGCTCTCGACAGGCTTGGCGCACGTAATAGAGGGTGCGAATAGTGGTCAGGTCGAGTAGCGACTCGTCATCCTCCTCCGAAGCTGCCTTGGTGTAAGTGGTCACAGCTCGCACGATCTGCACCGTGTCACCCGCGCCTACCTCAAGCGGGGTAATCCCGTTGGCCAGGCAGGTTTCCTGCTCTGTGCGGCCCAGGCGATTGGCGATAGGAGGCACCTTGATGCCCTTCAGCACCAGGGTATTCAGCGGACGCGCTGGATCTTCCTCGAAGGCAACGACCGATGCGTATGCCGCTGCAACCTGCCTGGCAGTCGAGGCGGTTCCAGGGAGCACGGGAATGGAAATGGCACCTGAGTTCAGGGCGCTGGCAAGAGTAGTTGCAGCCGAGAGAGTGGTTGTTACCGCGCCAATACCGATGATCGATTGTTGCTCGATGGAGTCGGTGTAGGTGTCGAGGTGGTCGCGCAGCGCGGTCATGGCGGCGGCGCTAAACCAGGCAGGCACAAGAATGTTGAAGCCGCCCATCGCCGTCGACGCCAATGCAGCAGCAATGCTCGGTTCGACCTCGCCCTCGACGGTCACCCCGACACACGAAATGGCGACATAGCGATTTGCTGTGATGGCAGCAGCAACCATTTCCTCAGCAACATCACCAAATTTGGTCTTGGCGTCGGCGGAGCTGTAGACCTGTTCAGGTACGTTTTGAGCAGCAGTGGCACCAGCGCCCAGCGGCACAATCAGGCACACACGCTGAGCGTTGGTAGGCAGAGTTCGCACCGCAAGCTTGGTGTTGAACTCCATATAAACACCCGGCTTTCGCATGCTCTCCGGGATAGTGTCAAATTCGATGTTCATTTCGCGGCTCTCTTAGCGGTTGGTTTGGCACCGCTTGGCTTGGCTTCTACCAACTCGCCAGATGCAATCCGGCGCCGGTAGTAAGAGTTGTCTGGCACATCGATTGGCTCTTCTGGGGCGCACTCGATGTACTTGCGCGGGTCGTCGGCTCTTGGCACCCGATGACCAGGTGCGGCAGTAACAAGCATCACGGCTTCCTTAATTCAACGTGGTCCTGAGCCACTGGTTCGGGGTTGTCGGCCGGCACATGGAAAGCCATGTCCACGCCTTCCAGGTCGGGCAGCTCTGGCGACCCGAATTCGAATTCGGGGACCAGCCAGTCCAACTCGATGGCAAAGCTCTGGCCCAGCACCGAAAGGTGACTGGCTTGGAACTTGCCGTTGACCAGGTTGGCGAACTCGGTAGGCGCCACGCGGGCGCCACCTTCCTTGTGTTGCCACCCCGTCAGCAGGTTCATGCACTGCTCCCAAATCCAGTAACTGCCTGGATCACGGGCCACCGTGCCCCGTCTTGTTTCCCGCTCACCTCGAACCGAGGTGCTGGAAATGACCAGACGGAACACCACAGCGGCGGCAAATCGGCGGCTCTGTCCGGCCTTGCGGAACGTCACCTTGGGCGTGGTGATCAGAACCGAAGGGGTCAACTTGAGCATGTCGACCAGCAGGTCCGGGTCACTCAACTCCCCGCCGTAGCTGTCCAGGTGTAAACGCGGCAGTTGCTGCTTCAACTGCGCGAGCCGCGCCTGGATGGCATCCTCCAGTTCACCCAGCATCACAGCCCCCTGAGCGTGTTGCGGCTGAACAGCCGTGGTTGATGACTGATCTGAAGACCGGACTGCCCGGCCTCAGCCGCGCCGCGCTTCTCGTCTTCAGCGGCCAGGCTTTCCAGCCGCTTGATGATGTCGCGGTAACGCAAGCGCACAGCCGAATCGGCACTGGCCTTCTCGCCGTATAGGTGGAACCTGGTCAGCTCAGGCAGGTCATCAGCCACCCATTCGGGGGCATCCTCGCCCTTGAGCCGATAACGCAGATAGAACTGAACCTCGCTGCGAGCGCGGGTCGCGGCATCAGCAATCCGTGCCAGCGCCTCGACAGCAGACGCCACATCCTCGGCGTCCCAGTCATCCAAAGGCTCACCCTTGGCCGCAGCCTCCAGCAGCTCACCCTCAATGGGCCGGCTGGTCTTGGGGACAGCAAGGTCCGCCATTTCCCTGGAGCCAAAGCGAGTGATGACCGCGATTGCACTCGGCAGCGAGAGGTTCATTAGTCAGCGTCCTTCTGAGCGTTCTTGCCGCGCTTGCCGGTCTTTTCCGGGCTTACAACCCCCGCCTGAGCACCATCTGCCTGAGCCACTGCCGCAGCCGGCGCCGGAGTCGGCGGCTCGCTATCCCCGGCGCTGCCGAGCGTCGATTGGTTTGCATCGTCCTGCGCCTCCGGCGTCTTCTGCTGCGGTTGAAGTAGCTCGGCGATGAGTTCAGCCAGGCTGTCTGCCTTGATGCAGATGACGCCTTCCAGCGTCGGATCGTCTGGCTCCAGCAGCTTCAACGCTTCCACGACCAGGCCCGGCGCCGCCTTCTGGCGGTCGAGCGCCGCCATCAGGTCAGAACATGCCGACTTCAGGCCTGCGCGGGCTTGGCCCAAGTCGTGCTCCAGTCCAGCGATGGTGTTACCCAGTTCCTGGATCAGGTCATCGTTGTCCTGGTCGAGCTGGAGAACGTCTTCCTGCGCACCCTCGACAACGAGCAGATTCGGGTCACCGCGCAGCATGGCCAGTTGCCGCTCCGAAAGATCACCGTCCTCATGGAACGTGCCCGCGACGCAATGAGCCAGGCCAGCACGGCGGTAGCCGTCACGTTTGGCTTTAATCACTGTTCCCATGGCCCGTTACCCCAACCAGCTCGGCGAGAGCACTTCAGCGGTGCCAGCCCATTCGTTGCCGCCTTCGGCATCCTTGACGACCAGCTTGCGCGCAGCACCTTCCAGGCTGGATGGCACGACGAGCAGACCAGGACGAACACCCAGCGGACGACCGCCATCGGCCTTGAAGTCCTTCATGGCAGCGCGGGCAGCGGCGTAGTTTTCAGCGTTGAGCGGCGCCTTGGAGCAGTAGGCGAACTGCCAGAGGCCAAAGCCAGCGTTGACCCGAGCATCGACGCCATAGCGATAAACGTCTTCCATGAACACCTTCTCGTCATCGACCTTGGTCATAGCCTTCAGGTCGTAATTGCGGCGCTTCTGGAAGATGATCGGCTTGATGGCACGGCTGACATCCAGCAGATACCAGGCCGGGCCAGTACCGTCCTGGTAGTTACTGATGGAGGTTGCCGTACCGGTGCCATCGCTATTCGGATACAGCGGGTGGTCGGTGTCGAAGAAGTTCTGACCGTCGTAGCAAGCCGTGGTCAGACCTGCTTTCAGCATGGCGAAAACCAGCTCGTCCGGGTGAGCCTTGGCAGCACGGCCCATTTCTTGGAACAGCGCGCCGTACACGCCGACTTCGTCATCTTCCATGGCATCGCGCGGGACGCTGACGGAAGACTCGAACTTCTTGTTGTTGATGGTGTAAGCGTGGGTGGCCATGTCACGCAGCACACGCTCACCGACCCATTCACGGAATGCCGGGAACTGACCCAGCCAGCCATAGGTGTTGCTGGAGCTGGTCGACGGCACTTCAGTAGCGATCCGCTGCCAGTCGGTCGGCGTACCGTCAAAGGCACGCTGATACTCGCTGCGGAAGGAAGTGAAGAATGCGGCCAGCGCTTGTGGGGTAATAATCATGTGGTTGCGTCCTTTATTCGCTTACGCGGCCCTTGAGGAAGTCTTCTTCGGTCTGGCCCATGAGCTTGGCGACCTTCTTCTCTTCGGCATTGAGCGCGGTAGAGGTGCCATCAGGCTTGTGCTCGCCCAGACCGGAAGGCGCACCAATGGTCGGTGCCGCCTTTACGAACTCGCGGAAACGGTCGAGCCCGGCTTGCTCCGAGCAGGTAGCGCGGTAGTAGTCGACGGTGGCTGGGGTGATCTTTCCGGCCTTCAGCGCGGCATCGATCACGGATTCCACTACGGCCTTGTGGTCTTCGGCCTTGCGGGCTTCCAGTGCCTGCTCGGCATTGGTCGCCCGGGAAACGGCATGGTCGTAGTCCTGGCGCGGCACGAACTTGTCCAGGCTGGGCTGTTCGTTGTTGCGAGCCGTAGCGGTAGCCTTCAGCTGATTCACTGCGGCGACGGCTTGTTCATCGGTAGCGTTGGCGTCCAGTCCGAGGGACGCTGCAAGTGCAATTGGAAGCGGCAATTTATGAATCTCCGGTTGCTCATGGTTCAGTGCGGTCAGCACCAGGTTTGGTTTATTCGTCAGGCCGACGCTGACCATGCGAAGAATTCGCCGGGAGGTGTCGTCGTAGTCGAATACGGGGGAAACGAAGCGGTACTCACGGGCGGCGACCTGCTCCCCGGCTCGGGGCGTCCAGGTGACATGGCCCCAGAGGGCGCCACCGCGCAGCTCTAGCTGATCAATCCAGCCAGCGGCGGGAGCAGGCGCACCCTGCGGTGCTGCTATCTCGGTGGAGTGCTCCCAATCAATCACCGCGTCGATTCCGCGACTGGCAAAGGCGGTAAGCACCAGTTGATGGGCGATCTCATCCCACAGCCAGGTGCGACCGTCACGACCAGTGATGGTGGGGCCGGTGGGAATCAGTTCGATCCAGTCGGGCGCCTTCCCCTCGATGAGGGGCAGCGCCGACAGATCCGTGTTGAGTGCGATGAGTGTTTTCATGCCGCCAGTGTGTGCGGCAGATCTGGGCAGGTGTTTTTAAGCTCGACGCAAGGATTTGGTCGGCTGAGGGGGACTGCGGGAGGGAGGTGAATGCTACATCGCCGTGATGGGCGAGCGGGTCATTTTTTCAGGTTTTCCAGCCTTTCGAAGAATCCCGGTGTCGGTTGGCGGGCGGGAATGGGGCCAGAACAAAATCTAACGGTAATCTAACGGTGCTCCAGCACGATTCCCAACCGGATGCACCGCCTAGGCCCTCCAACGCGCTCAAATGAGCGCGTATTTCAACGGCCTGTTTCACCCCTCAAATAGGTCGCAACGATCTCCAGAATCTCTGTTTCGTCCTCGCTCGACAATCCGAGGTAGGGTCGAGCTGGCATTTCGACGGATCTCGCCCCGTGCGTCACCCACTGGGAGAAATTCGACTTGCTCTTCTTCACGAAGCGGTTGCCGACCACGCCACCCTTTTCCTTGAAGTACACCTGCTGGGATCGAGCCGCGTGCTCGATCTTGCCGCCGAACTGGTGGATAGCGCCGTAGGGGCGGTCGGTGCCGAACTGAAGTTCGTCGTTGCCTACCTGGTGACGGAGCGTATCGAGCAGCGCACCGGATTCCCGAAGGATCTTGTTGCCTTTCTTTCTGGTCAGGGTACGCGGTGACAGTGGAGCCCAAGGCGAGCCATCAGGTGCTACTTGGCGACGAGCGCGGGCATCAGTAGAGATGTGCAGGTATTCGGCAATGTCATTCAGCGGCGTCTGCAATGAGCTTAAGCGCTCAATCAGCTGCTCCAGCTCGCGCCCAACCGCAGTGGCGTCCATCGTTACATCAAGCATTGCACCGGCCATGCGCACCTCCTTCTATATAGAGTGCCTGGATCACTCGGCATCTAAGCGGCGGTAGAGCCGCACACCCAAGCGCAGTTGCTCCAGGTACTCGACATCACTCCCGGCCGGGGCAAGGGTCGTAATGCCATCCCAGCCATCAGCACCGACTTCGAACACGGCCAGCGCCGGGGCGGCCTCGCCATCCAGTTCGAAGCGGCGGATGTAGCGACGGCGCAGCACTGCCTTGTTCTGTTGAGCCTGCCATTCCAACCTTACCCATACCTCGTCTGGCTCTTTCAGTGCGTCGGCCAGCAGCAACAGCTCACGGGCATTGCCGCGCTCGCCAACCTTTAAAGCGCCCGATTTGGCATCAGCAAACAACTCCCGGCCGATCACTACGCTGTCGCCAACCTTGTCCCGGAACACCACCGGGGCTGTCTCGGTAGCGCCGAACTCACCCAAGAACTGCCCGACGTACTCTTGATCAGCCAGCCCCTCCGGCATGATCCGGCTTGAGGGTGCCAGCCGAGGCGCAGGCAGCGCACCTGGAGGACGACGGTTCGGCAGTCCTGGGCTCGGCGCCGAGCTGGAGCGCGAACCAGGTATAGGGAGCGGGTCATGGGCGCGCATTGGGGGTATGGCAGAAGACAGCCGCGACTGGCCCGGAGCATGTTCGAATCCTGGATCAATGCCCAAGGGCACGCGCACGCTACGCGGGCCATTGGGGCTGTGGACGCCGATGATGCGGGTTTCATACTCGACCACCGGGGCCGGTCCGACCTTAAGGCCCATGCGCTCAACGTCCCGAGCGCTGACCATGAATTTTTTGCACTTGCACCCCCAGCCGTTCTGCGGGCTATGCGTCAACCACCAGGCGTCATCGAGTGGCAACACCGTGCCATTCCAAGCCAAGTGCTGGGGACGGGGGTTGGCGCTATCGCCGTGTCGATAGAGGCCATAGGGCCGTGCCTTGCGTAGCTCCGGGTCGGCCATCTGCGCTTCGCGCCCCGCGTTGTAGGACTGCCGCAGGTTCGTTTCGAAGATAGTGCGCGTACGCCAGGCCCGAGCACCGTTGTACTCCCAGCCGTGCTGGCTGACGATCCTGTCGAAGTCCGTGCGGAACTGATCCAGGGTGCGGCCAGTGGCAATGGCTTTCTCCACGGCGCCGCGCATGTCAGTCAGCAGATCGCGCCTGGTTGCCCCGGCCACGACAAACGCCCAGTCGTGCTCAGCCGCATAAAGATCCGTCCAGGCGCGGGACGGCAGATTGGTCTTGCCCTTGAAGTAGTCGATCTGTTCCTTGAACGGCAGGGCGCCATGGGATACAGCCATTACACACCCCGCTTGATGAAGTCGGCCAGCTCAAGAGCTTCGGCGCGACTCAGCTCTACGTCACGCTCACCATCCTCCATTCCGATACAGAAGGACACGCAGCCAGGCGCGGGCTCACAAGTCACATGGAAGGCAACGCCATCTGTGCTGTAGAAGCTGATCATCTTCTTTCGAGTAGCTGAATCTTCGGTAAGACCTCGCATCACAGCCCCCTGATCACATCATCGCGCCCGGCCAGACTGGCGGCCATCAATCCGTCAGCCATCGCGTTGGCGAGCTGCTCGGCATTCATCGCTGGGTATGCCTCAATAAGCCGGTCACGGAATTCCTCAAGGCTGGCCACCGAGTCCAGCAGCTCCTTTATGGCATCCACCATGTCATCCATGGGGGCAGCGGCTGCCCCCTCCATTGTCTTAACCTGGTTGTCCACGATGTCTGGTACCGCTGCGGGAGCCTTTGGTTGCTCGCGGTTGAGCGCGGTGGCCACCGGGACCGGTGCCGCAGCCTGTACAGCGAGGACCTCGGCGCCTTCCGCAGGCTCAGGCAAGCCGAACTTATCGCGGATAACCGACTGCTCGATCCGCAGCCCCAACGGCACCAGTGACGTTACGGCATTGATCAGCAGTTCAAGGTTTTCGGGCTGTGGAACATCAATGATCAGGCGAGGGTAAGGCCGACCTGGTGCAAAATTCAGGTCACAGAAAGGCCGGACGAACATGCGGTTTAGCGTATTCGATTCGGCCTTGGCGTCGGCTTCCAGGAGGTCAAGCCGCACTTCGTTGTGTACCTTGGCCTGAGCCAGGCTGGCACCGTCGTCAGCGCTCATGGTCTGGCCGACAATGGCCTTGGACATTTGCTTATCCCACCATTCGGCCAGGCCTTTGAAGAAGTCACCGGCACCAGCTACGTTGGCGGCCTGGTTGAATTCGATGCGCATCGATTCAGGAATGACAGCAGCCGCATCGCTCCCCAGGTTGGCCACCGCCGACAGCAGCACGCCGATATCTTCCTTGCTGGCGTTCGGCCCGTAGCGGCCCACACGCATGGGAATGCCGTAGATGTCGGCGAAGCCCATCCAGTCCTTCCAAGTCCAGGCCTTGCACATGTAGCCAACCGCAGCCAAACGCGCCAGGCCGCCACGGATCGGCAAGCCTGTGCGCAGCCGAGGGCGGTGCACGATGAACTTGTATGGAGCCAGCGCAACACCATTTACCACGTCGGCGTCATCGAGCAGGCGCAGCTCTTGCCCGGTTTCCCGGTCGAACATGAAGAAGCGCGGGTCGCGCCACTCAAAGCGCTCGGGCATCCATGTCTTGCCACTACGGTCCCAGATGATTTCCGCGACTGAATAACCCTTACCCAGGGCGTCAGTCAGATCGGTCTGCATCTCGCCAAACTCAGGCGACTCGACCACCTCGCGTAGGGCATCCGCCCGACGAACGTCCTCGGCGTCGTCGGTAGCCGCCTCCACGCGGATGTTGAGCCCGGCCAGGGCGAGCTTGCGAGTGCCAAGCACAGAGGCATAGTGCAGGTCACGCTCTTCCATTTCCTCGGCAAGGGTCAGGTAGTCGCGGGCATCACCCTCGGCGGCGGCTTGGAGCAGAGCAGCGAGCCGACCCGGCGTCAGGCCGCTTGCTACAGATGGGTGCCAAGCATTGCGCACGCCGGTAATACGCGGCGCAGCAACTTCCTCGGCGAGCTGATCGTATTCAATGGCGCGACCGTACTGGTCGACAATTGGAGAGCGGGCCATTACCAGATGCCTTCTTTAGAGCGCCAACCGGCCCCGCGCACGACCTGACGATCATGCGAGGCCGACTGCTGGACGCGGTGGGATTCGAATATTTCTACTTCCTGGCGGCTGGCGAAGTCGCCCAGGACCAAGGCAACGCCCGCGTCACCGTGGCGCTTGTCGCCGCCTTTCTCTGTGGTGCGCTGTTCAGGGATGCGCGCCACGCCTTTCACCACCCGGAAAGCCCGTATGTCACCGGTAACGTCCTTGTCAGCCGGGATGCCGTAGAGGGTGTCGTCTTCCAGCGCGGCCTTGAACGGCGGCATGTTGTCCCGATACCAGCCCTCGGTGAGCATGACCTGCTCAATGCGGTTGAAACCGAACTCCACGGCAGCAGACTCGGCGATCTGCTGGCCGTTGCCTCGGGCGTCATGAGCGCCCTTTAGGAAGTTGGGCAGGCGCCGGACGATGTAGAACAAGATCTGCTCTTGCTGCTTGAACGGCACGTTGCGCATCTCCAGCACGAACGGAGTGCGCTTGCGCAGGTTCTGCTCTTTGAGCAGCGGCCAGAAGACGGAAAGGTCGCCCGAGCGGGCGAAGTCCATGCCATAGAAGCTCTGCACGTCGGTTGGCAAGTCCTTCAGCAGTGGCAGCAGCTCGCGCTCACACCACTCCAGCGACTCAGCCAAGCGCACATGTTCCGGGGCCGTCTCATACCCCTGCGGGTACTTGAGGCGAAGCACGGGAGAGTCTCGGCTTGTGCGACTCTCGACCAGGGCCAACGACAGGTACGCGCCTCCGCCCTGGCTGGGCACACAGTCCAGCTCTTCGGTGGCCGCGTCGCCGTAGAAGCTGTACACATCCGCGACCCAGGCGTCCTCTTCCTCCTTTATATGAGGGATGCCACGGCGCATGCAGACGCGGTCATACAAGCCATCAGCCACGGCCTCGCTGAAGGTACAGCGGAACAGATGCCCCTTACGCTTACCGGCGCGGATCTCTTCGATCAGCTCGTTGAAGGCGTTCTCCGTGCCGTCGTGCGTGCTGATGACATGCACCTCACCACCCCAGATCAGCAGTGCGAGCGCCGCTTTAAGCAGCTCGGCAAGATCGGAGTGGAACGCAGCCTCATCGATCACGACCACGCCCTGACGACCACGCAAGTTGCTGGGCCGACTGGTAAGCGCAACGATCCGGTGCCCCGAGGGGAACACGATGGTGTAAGTCTTGATGTTCTTGTCTGGATCTTCGTCCGGCCAGATGCCTTCCTCGATCTCTTCGGCCGCGTAGTTGAACGCCCGAGCCCACATCGCGCAGGCCTGGATGTATTCGACCGTCATGTCCTGGTTGTAGCCGAGGTAATAAACGGTTTGCCCTCCGGCGCTCTTCGCCGCAGCAGCGACTAGGACGTTGTCGGCGGCCTCAGCCCAGGTCAAGCCGATACGCCGGGACTTCTCGCCCACCTTCAGCGGCGCCCGAATACCGATCCATTTTTGCTGATAGGGCAACAGGACTACGGGAGTCGTGGACTCGTTTTCCGACCTGAGCGCCTGCGTGAGCGGGTTAAGGGCATGGGTCATCGGGCCAAGTCCTCACGGATAGCCCGCAGCAATGCTGTCCGGTATTGCCCAAGCGACTGGAACGATGCTGCGTAGCCGTCATCACGGATGAGACTCATAAGCGAACAACGCACGGACTCAGGCAGCGGTGCGTCGGCTAGCTCGACAACAGTCCTGGTCTTCCACCCTGCGGCCCTGGCAGATACCAGGCTCTGCTCGTTGGCATCCATCCAAATGCCGTCTTCGTCGCTCCATTGATGGATCACATTCACGACGCCACCCCCAGAATCTCGCGGCGAATCTCGTCCACGGTCTTGGCACTGAGGCCGCCTTTCTTGGCGATCTTCTCGACCTGGTTGGCTGCGGCTTCAGCTCGGGCGCGAACCTCCGTCTTCCATTTCGCCTGGACGACAGACGCCCGCCCCAGCTCGGCAACGGCCTTGGCCACCTTGGGCAGGTCCATCTTGCCGTCAGCGGCCATGAGCAACTTGAACAGGTGCTCTTGCACCAGGCGCATCAGCGCTTCGTTGACTGCACCTTCGTCGTCCGGCGCGGCCTGGACAACGGCCTTGGCCTGTTCGCTGGACATCTTCAGGGCGGCCAGCTTGTCCTCGAACTCGCTGCCGTAGCGGTGCAGCGCGCTCTTGCCAATGGAGTAGCCACGCAATTCCAGCTCCGCCGATAGCTGCTCGTATCCGCCGAAGTTATTTTCCACCAGCGACTGATCCAGCCAGGACTTCACTTCTGGCGGCAGGGCGGCGACCTTGCTACGCGGCGGCATTACCAGTACTTCTCGGGCCGGGCGATGCCAGCGCGGCAATCGACGGTGTATTCGGCGATATCAACGCCCAAAGCGGTCAGGCCTGCCACCCAAGGGCCAGATGGCGATTTCACCAGCGTGACCAACAAGCGGTCGGCCAGGTAATCCAGTTCGCGGCGCAGCTCCAGCGCCGTTGCGTCGGGATAGATGCCTTGGACGGTCGAGAGCACCACTGCCTCATGAGGGTCAACAGGGCGGCTAGTGTTGAGAGTGAGCAGGATGTACCAGCGCAGCGATTCGCGGCGCACCTTTGCTGGGTCGATGTTCATTGACGGGTTCCCCGGAGTTGCACGTTTTCAAGCTTGAGGGCCAGTGCGTCGAGCTTGGCCTCGATGACGGTTTGGTTGCGCACGAAGTCTTCGCGACGCACGTAGTGCAGCGGCATTTCTCCGCGCAACTTTTCAAGACCAAGTTCGACCTGGCGCAGCCGGTCGGAATCTTTGGCCAGCTCTTCGAAACGGCCGTCCATCAGCGCAAATCGCTGATCCAGTCGGCGCTCGATGGCGGCTAACAGCAGCTTGAGGAGACCAACCATCACCCCCACCAGGCTTGCCCCGGCAGCAATCAACTGCCAGACCGGCAGCTCGATGGTGCTCATCGGCCGCCCACCCGTTCGATGTCTTCCTGGCAGCTCACGCACAGCTCAACGCCTGGCAGGATCTCGCTGCGTGCTGCCGGGATCTCATCGCCGCAGCCTTCACAGTGCGTGATGCGAGGTCCGCTGTAATGGGGTCGGCCCGCTGCCCGCGCCGCCAGAGCCCGCTCGCGGAAAGCCTCTTCCAGTTCTGTGGCGGTATCAGTTACGTCCATTGCTTACATTCCATTTGATCAGTTTCGTGAGCTGGGCACGGCAGTCGGCATAGCCTTCGCTGTTGCGTACATGGTTGGCCAGCAGGTCAGCGCGGGTGACACCCGCGATCAGGTCATCAGCGGCTGAGGCTCCGGCGGCAGTCGCATTAGCTCCGCTGGGGGTTGAGCCGGAGGAAGGCACTGCGACTGCGGTTGCGGTGCCAAAGAGGGCGCTGTTCCACACGCGGACAAAGCCAGCAGTGAAGACAGCAGGAGGCAGCGGCTCAGGCTGCGTATTGAGGGCGCGGCGGTAGAGGGTCGTGACACGTTGAATTTCTCCGTTGAGCTTGTCGGTGACGGCCCGCAGCTCGTCCCGCTTGGCGACCAGATCCGCCGCCAGTTGGTTGCCGTATGCCTGGGAAGCGATCAGCTCGTCTGCGGCTTTCTTCAGGCCGATGACGGCAGACTCAGCCATGTAGCGCAGTTCGGCCTCATGCTCTTTGTCCTGCTTATCCAGGGCTGCATCGCCCTGAGCTTTCGCCAAGGCGAAACCTTGGTCGTAGCCGTGGCTGTGGATGAGGGCCAATGCTCCGACCGCAGCTGCGAGGACCAGGAGCCAGACGACGACGGGCTTTATTCCACTCATGAACACACCCCTTCGCCCCAGCCATCGGCGATGTATTGGGCTTCAAAGGTCTTGAGGATGAGGCGTGGGTAGCCTCGGTTTTCTTTGAAGGCGGCGGCCGAGCGGCCCGCGTTGAACCGCTCGATTGATCCGAACCAAACCAGCGGATCGGCGCCTTGTGCCGATGCCAGCTTGCGATCACGGATCAGCCAGCCGAGGCCGCCGTTGTAGGAGGACAGCACCATGGCGTGCCGCTCACAGCCGTTGCGGCCCTTGATGCGATCAGCCAACCAGCGGTCATAGCTGACCAGAGCCATGAGCGACCAGGTGGGGTTGTAGGGCTCAACATTGCCCAGCGTGTCGGGGAATAGCTGGGCAAGCCAGGTGGCGGTCGTGGGCATCACCTGGCCCAAGCCTTGCGCACCTACAGGCGACTTGGCGTTGAACTTCCAGCGCGATTCCTGGTGCACCTGCGCGGCGAAGGTCGCCACCGGGGCATCCAGTCCCCACTCGGCCTGGGCGATGCGGGTCAAGTCGCGGCGGTACTGCTGCGCCTCGGCCGGCACGGCAGCAAGAGCCGTGGGCAGAATGCCGAAGATCGAGACACCCAAGAGGGCCAGACCAAACATACGGATTCGCATGGTCAGAGCCCCAGCGTCAGGCCAAGGACGCAGGCCAGCACGATCAGCGCACGGCGGATGCCTGCCCATGGCTGGTGTGCTGCACGGACCTGATCCGGGCGCGCATACGGGAACAGCGCGCGGTCGATCCAGTAGGCCAGCACTGCGCCACCCGTGACCAATGCGGCCTTGTACAGAACGACCGCAATCTTGGATGGCGCGATGAGGTACAGCCCGATCAGCAGGCCGATGGTGATCAACGTCCAGAAGGTCAAGCGTGGTGCTCGATAAGGCCGCCGAAGACGCAGGCGGCCGGGAAGACGGCTCATTAATGAACCTCCTTGGTGGGTTTGAGGGCGGCACGGATATCGGCGATAGCGCTTGCGGCTACGCCTGGACCGTTCCGGCGTTGTGCCGGTGGGATGTAGCGACCTGGTTTTGGAGGGCGGGGCGGGGTTGACCTGTAGCGCTGGCCACCTTTGCAGGCGTCCAGGGCGACTTGCCGGCGATGAACAGCAACCCGTGAGATGACGTCGGTACGCCATTCGCTCGGGCAGTCGTCGATCATTCTTTGGCGCGTCTTCTCGCAGCGCTCGTCAATGACGCGCTGAGCGAATTCCGCTGAAGAGGTGGCGTGCTCAAGCATGTTCGAATCTGCCAGATGAATGGACCTGGCTAGGTTCGCCCGAGCAGCAAGGGCGCTGTATTTCCGGGGGCTTTAAGCAAAAAGCCCCGCAGAGCGGGGCTTGTTGAGGTGGCGGTCAGTGCAACCGCTTGGGCGCATCCTGATAACCGAATAGATCAGGCTCTTGCTGTCGATGCAGTGCGCGCTGTCGAGCAATGATGTCATAAACCGCCTGGCTCGACAGATCAAACTTTCGAGCCAGTGCGTCAGGCCGTACGTTCTTGTCCCGCCACTCGCGGAAGATCTCCGCGTCTCGCAGTGCCCGGCGTAATGTATCGCCACGCGGGATGTAGACGACAGCGCCGCCCATCGTCTGGCAGATTGCGTACACCACTGCGCGGGCGATCTTGGGTACATCGTCCGCTCTGTCCGGTAGCTCCTGGAACAGCTGGTTTTCGGCAAGGCTGGACATCTCGACAAGCGTACCCTGCCACCGAGCGAGCACCACAGCATCCTCCATGTGCGCCAGTACCTTGTCCGGGTCTAGCTTGTCGACCTCCCCACCGTCAAATAACTCTCCGTTGCTCATTGCCGCCTCCCGTGTCGTTTCGCGTCCTTGGCCAGAGCGGCGACGACGCCACCCAGTTGCTTGGCGTCAAGCCACTCCAGCCGTTCAACCTGGTACAGCCGCTTGGCCAGGCCATCGCCGTACTCCCACGGCCGGCCAGCCTCGGCCAGTTGAGCCTCGATCTTGCCGACCAGCTTTGCCTTGTCCGCAGCAGGTTTGGGCTTGCCCCGGCCTTGCTTCGACTTCCAGCCCAGTCGCTCAAACTCTTGCAGCACTTTCGCCACCTGAAGCGGGCTCAAGTCCTTGGCAGACGACTTGCCTGTAACCCGGTTCAACAGGGCACGGTAGGTGTCGTCATCAAGGCCGAGGTCTTTCTTGGCAATGTGGATCTTGCTGAGCTGTTGGTTGCGCCTGTTCATGAGGCCACCTGCGACAGCGCCAGTGGCGTCTCCGTGGTCATGCCGTGGTTGAGACGAACATCAGCCGCAGCCAGCAGGCCATGCAGGGCATCGTTTATGGCCCGTACGCCAGCCTTGCGGCGGGTGGTTGCATTGCGATCCCGAGGCTTCTGCTGCACCAGGTCGGGGTAGTGGTGCGCCAAGTACTGCTCAACGGCCGGGGAAAGCGTGGCGCCTGCGAATGCCGCCACCTGTTCATGCACGGCATGAACCCATGCCTCGCAGAACACATCAGCGCGCCGCACCTTGGTAGCCTGCTTGCACCGCTGGAGCTTGTTCAGCGTGAAGTCACGGCGCGCCTGGCGCACCTGGCGCAACAGCACCGTCATGGTGTAGCCGGCCAGTTCGGCCATCTCGCCGATGAAGTTCCAGCGCCCGACACCACCAGCAAAGATCACCTTGCAGGCGTAGGCCCTCGATACGGTATTGGCCAGTTGCGCCTCCCACTTCGCCGGTGTTTTCTTCGACCCGGCCACGGCGGTGCACTCCATCACATCGGCCATGTTCACATCGGCTTGGCCGATACCGTGCTTCTGCATCAGCGCTTTGGCCTGGCGCATCGCTGCCGCCGCCTCGTTGGGGTTGGCACTGGTGGCCAACCTCAGGCATTTCTTGATCTTGTCCAGGGCCTTGTTACGGTCCATGAGATTTCCTATCTGCGTGTCGCCGCTCAGTTCAGGCGCTCGATGCTGGTGTTGTTGGCTTGAAGGTGCTTCTTCAGCGAGTTGAAGCTCTTCCAGGTCCAGTCATAGGTGATCCACTTGCGAGCAGCGTCCTTGTCCGCTGCTCGCTTGCCGTACATTTTTCGCGTCCACTCCAGCTCTTTCTTTGAGTAAAGGCTGCGGGTGGTCTTACGATAGAAACGGCGCGTTTCTTCATGCTCGGTCGCTCCGGTTTCATGGTCGCAGCTCAGCCAGATGCCTTTGATTTCTCCATTCACGTAGACATTCGTGCCCCAGCTCTTCTTGTCTGGCTCAGTGATCTGCACCAGGTCCACCACGAAGTCATCGCACTTCAACTTCATGGCCCCGTAGGGGCTATCCATCTGCTCTCTCAGCTCATCCCAGTCAGCTTGTTGCATGTTGTCCTCGGCTGCTCGTCAGTACCCGGCCACCACGGCGGGCAGACCAACCCCGGCTAGGCCGGGGCGGTTTCGCTTAGTGGATGGTTGGCTTGAACAGCAGCAACTCGCGGTAGGCTTCACACACCTCGCAGTCGCAACCAGGTGTTGCGGATACGATGGGCATCGGGATGCGGTCGAGCAGTTTTGCGCCCTTCATCATGGCGCCCACGACGCGCCCAGCTGCGCTGCCGTGCATCTCGGCATGGTTATCAACGCTGATGGATACGCCGGTTTCGTTGTCTTCTACGGTGATCTGGAACTTAGCCATTCTTACTACTCACAGAAAATTGGTGGTGATTGCAGGCGAATCAGTGCACGGAGTGGGTTGGGGTCAGCGAAGCGCTGGCAATGTCGAGCGGGATCGGCACGTACTGCTCCGACTCACCGATCCGCTGGTACACGCGGATGTAGCTTTTGGAGCCGACGACCTGGACGGCGTCACCGATGGCCTCCATGGCGCGCTGCCACCGGGCATCTTTGATTTCCATACGACGCAGGGCGAGGACTCGGCCGGTGCTGATTTCGCCTTGCTTGTCGGCCCGGAACGCCTCGTTGACGATGGCGCGCACCTCGGATCGAGCGTCCTGGGTCCACTCGGTCAGGCACTCATCAATCAGGGCGCGGGCGGCTTGCAGGCGCTCGTCAAAGCGGATGTTGTCCTGAGCGGCCAGCACAACTTTGTATTGGCCATCGAACGACATCAGCGTGACGTTGCCTTTCTTGCCGCCGACCTTGGTCTTGTACTGCTCAGCCGACATGTCAACGAAGGCTTTGATGTCGCCAAAAGCAGCGGCCTTGAACGCGGCGAGCGTGGCCGATACCACCTGCGCCTTTGCCACCAGCTCAAGCACCAGGTCATTGCGTGCCATGTCGATTGGCTTAACCAGCTCCAGCGGAACCAGGTGGCCTTTGGCGTCTTTCAGAAAACCTTCAGGAACGTTGTTCATTTGTTGTGTTTCTCCGCATTTGTTGAGGTAGAGGCCTGCTTTGCAGCTCTTGCAGCAGCGCTTCAGCCTCTTGTTTGGCAGTGTCGAGCTGCCTGTCTGTTTTCTGAGCGGTGTTCGCTCGTGCGCCTCGCCTCATGCCGGAGATAATCCCGTCAAGGGCGGCGTTACCCGTCTTGATTTGTTCTTCGGTTCGCTTCGGCTTTGGCAGGGCCAAGGCTGGTGTCCGTGGCGGCAGCTCACGGAGGAGCCGAGCGGGTGCAGGCCATCGCTCGCACGTTGCAAAAAGCACCTCGAATGCTTTGCGGATTCGGGCTGCGTCGATGTGCTCTTCCCACTCTCTACCCTTCGTGAGCGCGACCAGCCATATATCGAGCGTTGAAGAAACAGTGTCTGCGGCCGGCGCTCCGTCCAGGCGCAGAGCAATCAAGCCCATCAGCCCCGACGCTACTTCACGCTCCAACCATTTACCCACGGGCGCGCGCCTCCAGCGCGGCGAGGGCCGCGTTCGTCTGACTGGGACTGCCTCGGCGAACAGAAAGGCTCCGGCTCGCCTCTGGTGCCAAAACCAGCGCAGCACCAGCCATACCTGGCTGGTATTGCGACATCACCTGGTACAACCAGCCGTGCCCCTTGAGTGGGGTCACAAGACGCCCTGACTCTCGCGCAGCCAGAGCTTGATCGATTGCCCAGCTCCAGCACTCAGGCGGTGCCTCGAACACCTGCCCGTTGCGCTCGATGCGCTGGGCCTGGAGGTCCGGCAACAACTCTGTGAGGAGTTTGGCCACACGATCCATGGTCAGCTCGCGGGTTTCAGGGCGGAACAGCCCCAGGTAGCGCACCAAGGCGTGACCGAGCGAGCCGGAGAGCTTGAACGCCACCCCCAGTGCTTCGCGGGCGCCGTCGTGTGCGATCAGCGCATCCAGCGAAAGCGTTGTTCCGCAGTTAGGGCAACGAGTGCGCATCAGTGCACCCCCGGCAGGATTGGGATTTCCCGAGCGCGGAAGTGGCTCGCGTGCACCGCCTTGCCCCCGAGTGGGTGGCCTTCTCGCCATTTCATCAACGCATCAGGCTCGGTGAGTTCGGGCTTGGGCTTGTGATAGTCCTGTAGCTCCAACAACAGCGCCTTGGCAGCCACCTCACCACATTTGGCAGCCACCGTGACCGGGGCGTACTTGGTCCCATTCCAGCAATACGCCTCGATCACCCATGCCGTTTCCCGTGTGCTAGACGCCACCACTGGGGATTCATCCACTACGGAACTAACGGTCGGCTTGGTAATCTGTTCGAATGCCAGTTTTTCGCCCGAACTTTCGCGAAGCTTAAAAAGAGCCCGCAACTCACCTGCTTTCGCCTGCGCCCGAGCAAGGGTAGCGGCGAAACCTACGCATTTTCCTTCTCGATACAGTCGCAGCATTCCTTTGGCCTGGGCGCGGATTTCTATCTGGCCATCTTTAATGCACAGAGTCATTTCGACCTCCAGAGCAGTTCGGGTTAAAAGGGCACTGCTGACAGGCACGCCAGTGCTGCATGGCGTGCGGGTTATGAGTGGGCGCCGGGCGCTGATAGAACCCTTGGCACTGCTCAACCGTCAGCGTGTCGCCGATAGCAACGCATTCGATACGACCTAGAACCTCCATCACTCGGCGCTCTACACCTGCGGTAGTCGGGCTTGGATACTTGTTATCGAGCACCAGACTGACCGCCGTGCGGCTCATGTTGATGCGGATTGCAGCTTGAGCGCGGCTTGTGGCCGTTACTTCTTTGGCCAGGAGCCGCACGAACAGCGGTGGCTCGGCTCCCCAGTTCGATAGGTTCACTTCCCTTTTCAATGCAGACCTCCAGACTCTCCAGTGGAAGCAAGTTCCAGTTGGGTGCGCTGCAAAAGATCAGCCGACGGCTTGATCACGTTGCCGCCTTGAGCCAACTCCAGCCACTCGTTAAGCAAGTCCCGAGTGCGAAGCAGCGCGACCCCTGGTTCAATAAGGCTGCGATCAGCACCAAACGAGCCGGTGGTTTTTGTGTAAACCAGCTTGCTCAAGTTCGGGTCATAAACTTGTAGCGAGTCGAGTTTTCGAATCTCTGGAGGACGAGGCCCTGTGTATTTACCTGGAACTAGTCGATAGATCTCTGGTTTCGCCAGGTCAACTTGGGTCTTTTCCAGATAGCCAGCTTCGGTCAGGGCGTTTAGGTATTGGCGAACCTTGATAACTGTCAAAGTGGCGCCACCAACGGACGCTGCTTGAGTCACGCCCTCGGCGGTAAGGTTGCCGTTCAGAATTCGGATAGTCCGCCAGATATTTTCGGTCGCAAGGTGGGCATAGGTACGCTCGCCCTTACCATTTAGACGTGGATGGTCTGCGCCCTCATCTTTGACAAGGGAGTAGACGCGGCCAACTTTCCCTGGTGGGGTGCCGATAACCTTGATGATTCCTGCTTTAACCAACGCTTTGAAATAGCGATTGATGTCGTCAGGCATCTGGCCGCTGCGCCTTGCAATGTCATTAATCGAGAAGGCAACCCCAAGGATTCGAATAGACTCCCAAATGCGTTGGCGAGGCTCTTTCGTACCAGTTACAACGAGATGCGCTTTGCGGCCGGCCATTACAAAGCCCTCCGTGCAGGAGCTTCGCCGGTAAACCAGCCGCGCTGCCCCCACTCAGCCAAATCAATGGCATCAAGCATCGCAGCAGAAGCCTCGGATTGAACGCGGTGAAGGTTCACTGCGACTCGGCGCAGGCACCCTTTAGTCGCCGTTCTGAGATCTTCCAAAAGATCATCGCCGAACGAAATCTCCGGATAGCTCGCTTGAGCAAGGTTTCGAATATCTTCGATGGTTGCCGCCTGCGCTGGAACCCACTCCAATACTCTGTTATGCAACCGTTCCAGCCGCTGAAGCGAGGACGGCACGCGCTCTTCACCAATGAGAACAATGGTGCCTTCGCTGGCGTTATAAATATCCGTCAAAACGTTGGCTGCAGCTTTGTCCAGTAGATATTGAACATCGTCGACAATCAGTGGGCGGCGCGAGGTGGACAACTGAACTGCGATTTGATCAACCATCTCCGAGAGAGTACGGCCGGGCAAAACGCTCATTTCCCTGAGCACAGCAGAAAGGAATGCTTTCTTGCTCCAGGTATCGCGGCATTCGGTGTAGTAGCAGCGGTGCTGGTTCGCAGCGAAGGCAGCCGCAAGGCTTTTCCCGTACCCGCTTGGGCCGTACATCGCGACGAGTCCAGGCAGATGAGTTGGGCGCGCTTGCGCACGACTCATAGCGCCTGACAGCAATCCGACATTTGTCAACGGAACGATTTTGGTTAAACTCACTGTGCTTCTCCTGTTGGTCTGGCGTGTTGCAGCACGCCGACTGCTTCCTACAACGGGCCGTTCTTAGCCCGCTTGCTGTTGAAATACCTGTTTCATCGCAACGAAGTCCGGGTGGTTTGGATAACGCTCATGCCACCTGGCTTCGTCTGCGGTGAGTCCCTCTCCAGCGGTCTTGCGCTGATCCAACCGAACCCACAGCCGATACCTCGCAACGTCGTCGCCTGGCACAACAAACTTGGGCTGTTGCAGTTCCAGCGCTTTCGCATACTCTCGCGCCTCTTCCAGCGCCTCAGTTGGCAAATTCGCAGACGGCACAATGGTGGGTGCTATCATTTCCACTCGGTGCCCTGTTAGCGTTTCCAGCTTGTTAACAGCCCTGCTGAATTGACCCTGCTGCCGCTTATCTCGCGCCATTTCAACCATTGAGCGCGGCATGTAATCCGTGCTGTTTCCGTCGAGCTGAGCGGCACCAATCAATTCGCCGTCTAACGTGTATGCCCAGACCTGGCTAGCATCTCTAACGTCGTAAGCCACGCGTATTTCTTGCCCATGTAAGGCCGTGAGATCTGCCATGAAGTAGTTGTTACCGGCCCAAGCAATTTCGCCTCGCCGCGTTGTTCTAGTAATCTGTGGGCGCATCAGTGACTCAACCAGTTCGCTTGACGCGCGCATTGGTTCCCACCCTTCGGCTATAGCCGATCTCCATGCCTCATCGGGAGTCATATGCCGCATCAGTCCGCTTTCAAGATCGCGAATCTTCGATAAACCTCGATGCGGGGTGCCGTTGTAGTCAGCGATTTCTTGTTCTAGGCCTGCCATGAACACGCCGAACTCTGGAATGAGCCGGGACCTGCCAGTCTCACGCAGTTGCTTGCGCCCGATGCGATGCACTTTTGTGCTCGCGTGCTTGTCCATGTCGGCGCCGATGTACGAGGTAAGTTTCTTTGCCGCGCGCACCCATATGGTTTGGTGGCCTCGCTCCGATAGCCCCCGTGCCTGGCTGTTGTATGGCAAAGAGTGGGTCATTGTTCCGCCGAGGCGGTCTACGACCTCACGCACCGTGTCGTTTGCAAAGCCCGACCCGTTGTCGACATAGAAGATGGAGAACATGCACTCACGTATGGCATCACGCAAAGCATCCAGTACGCCAATCGCCGATTCAGCCTCCCCAACCGAAACCCCAACTACGCGCCGCGTAGCCACATCCAGGACTGTTGTTATCTCGGGGCGATATGGTTTGCCGGTGACTGGATTAATGACTTCTGCGTCAAACTTGTGTCCATCAGCGGTGTACACATCGCCAGGGAATAGGTTCTTCGTGGAGCGCCGACGGAATGGTTTAAGTGCCTTGAGTTCTTGTGCACTCATACGGCCAACGTTCAAGGCTTCTGGCGACAGCTTTTTCAGGAAACGCTGAACAGCATGGATGCTTGGCAGATCGCCTTTCCAGGCACTTTTGAACTCTACATAGCTCGCGGCAACAGTTGGTTTTGTGGGGCGCTGGTAACAACGCAGGAAAGCCGCCAGCCAATCGGGTGTTTCTAGATTGGCGCGCTGACGCAAAGGTGCTAGCGAAGTTTCATCGCGTCCAGACGCGCGCCATACTGAAAGCCAGCGTTTAAGTGTTCGCTCCGACAAGCCCCGACCTTCTGTTGTCCGGTCATTTGCAACATCTACACACGCTTGTAAGTAGGGTGACAACAAACCTTGCTGCGCGTTCGTCACCATCGCTTGGATCGCTGCTTTTTGGGAGAAATGCGCAGAGACGCGTTCTATTTCTCGGCAAAATGCTAGGCGAGCGGACATCACCTTCCTTTGTTTATCCGTTAAGCGAGATGCTGCTTTGGGGGGGCTCGCTTCGGGCACGGCAACTTCCGTCCCCTCTGCAGAGACTCGGCCCGACACTGCCTTGGAGATGATTGCAGCCTGAGTTTTCGAGGGCAGCGAGGAATACGAATACTCAATAGCTTTGGTGCCTGAGCGACGTTGCCCTACCCATCCTTCCCGAACAGCCATCGCCCGCACATTTCGGTCAGTGCTCGGCATACCCGGCATGCCGGCAAGCTCCTGTGCAGTAAGCCACTTAAGCATGGCTAAATCTCCAGATCAGTTTTGCAGTGCGCATCTGCGGCGTAACCGCTATCCTCTAACGTCCGCTTCAGGCGATTTTTTTCCGCGCGATTTGGACGTTGCCTACGGGGCTTCCCATCCATATCCCAGCGATCCGGCCAGAGCAGTTGCGGAGTGGTGCCGAGACGGCTCGCGATTTCACGCTCGATTCGTGGATAAGGTGCGTGCTTAACCGCCCGTATGGCGCGGTCTGTAACGCCGATTTGCCGCGCTAGCTCTGCTGGCGAGCAACCTCGAACCCGAAGCTGAAATTTGATCCATTCCCAGCGAGCTTCTACGTCGCGAGGCAGGTCAGTTATGTCCATGGGTCTATCCGTTTTTATGAGTGAGTTTTTAGGCTGTCTAACTGCCTGTTGCGGATATGATTGCGCGAAAAAACGAGCAGGTCAATCGGATAAAAGCGCATCCGATTCTTTTTTCTGAGCATTGTGCGCGTAAATTTGAGTGAGCCCAGTAAAATCAATGACTTACAGACTATCGGACGAATCGGATGACCCGAAAAACGAGCATCCGATTCTGGCCAATGGAATCGGACGTTTCAGGGAAAGGCTTAAAGAGGCCATGAAAGGGGCCGGTGCGCGCGGATTTGCACGCGATTGCGGGTTGTCTGAAGGAGCAATACGCAGTTATCTGAGTGGGGAGACCTATCCAACCCTTGACCGACTCACCCAAATTGCGAACGCCTCAGGCGTTGACGCCGTCTGGCTTGCTTTCGGCGCGATGGATACTGATGTTCAAGACTCCTCCGAGGACCGATACGCTTACATCCCGCTGTATGACGCACGCATCAGCCAAGGACATGGCGCGTGGCTTGAAGGGGCGCGAATTCTTACAATGCTGGCCTTCACCAGGCACAGCTTGCGCCGGAAAGGGCTTGAGCCTAGCCAGTTGGCCGCTGTGAGAGTAGATGGGGACTCGAACGAGCCCGTGCTTAGTGATGGCGATACGGTTATGGTCGATTTAAGCCGGAATACGCTTCAAGGCGAGGCTTTTTATGTGATCCGCCTGGATGACCTGCTTTACGCAAAGCGGCTACAGCGCCAGATTGACGGGGGAGTAGACATTATTAGTTCGAATCCGGCTTACGCGACAATCAAGGTTAGGCCTGATCAGATGGACAGCTTTCACGTCGTGGGTCGGATAGTGTGGGCGGGTGGCTGGATGATCTAAACAGCGGTTCAGTTTCGTTTTGGTGCGCCCTCTATAGGCAGGACGTATGTCTGGAGCCCTCTAAAATCAAGGGCTCCAGCTGGATACCACAAAAGAACTGGGCGTTCGTTTGCTTTATCAGCTGAAACGAACGGGATGTGAGTCATCGTGGCAGTTTCAGCTCCCGCTTCTAGGGCGCTTCAGGGATAGCAACGCCGGCTGCGGTCGGTGCCAAACATCCCGCTCGAAAACAGTTCTTTAACTCAAATTTCCTAAAATTGGTCGTTTTTCAATCACGCCCTATTTGGCACCGACGATTCGTCTAGACCTCCCGTTTTTCCTGGCTTTTCCAGCTTCTTCCCGCTTCTTCCCACTGTTTCCTTTAGTGCCAAACACAACACCTCCTCACACGTCGCTTTCCCAATGCCGGTGAGTCAAGGCCTCAACGGCCATTTGGGGCCGCTTCGCGCCCCATCGCCGGCTTGCCGGCGATGGGCTGCAAAGCAGCCCTGCCCATACCCCGCCAGCGATCAGCGGGCGTTGCACAGCGCCAGGCAGTTGTCCAGCATGCGGTTGGAGAAGCCCCATTCGTTGTCGTACCAGGCCAATACCTTGAGCATCCGACCGTTGGCCCGGGTATGGTTGGCATCGAAGATCGACGACAGCGGGTTGTGGTTGAAATCGCACGACACCAGCGGCAGGGCGTTGTAGCCCAGCACCCGGGAATGCCGGCTGGCCTCGAGGAACAAGCTGTTGACTTCCTCGGCGCTGGCCTCGCGCTTGAGGTTGACGGTCAGGTCCACCAGCGACACGTTGATCACCGGTACCCTGACCGCCATGCCAGTGAGCTTGCCGGCCAGTTCCGGCAGCACCAGGCCCACGGCCTCGGCGGCGCCGGTCTTGCTCGGGATCATCGACTGGGTCGCCGAACGTGCACGGTACGGATCGCCGTGATAGACATCGGTGAGCACCTGGTCGTTGGTGTAGGCATGGATGGTGGTCATCAGGCCCTGCTCGATGCCGAACTCGCGGTGCAGCACCTGGGCGATCGGCGCCAGGCAGTTGGTGGTGCAGGAAGCATTGGAAATGACCTGGTGCGAGGCGCGCAGGATATCGTGGTTGACCCCATACACCACCGTGGCATCGGCGCCCTTGGCCGGTGCCGAGACGATCACCTTGCCGGCTCCGGCGGCCAGGTGAGCGGCGGCCTTGGCGCGCTCGGTGAACAGCCCGGTGCATTCGAACACCACGTCCACCGCCTCGGCTTTCCACGGCAGCTCCGCCGGGTTGCGGATGGCACTGACGGCGATACGGTCGCCATTGACCGTCAGGCTCTCGTGATCGGCCTGGACATCGGCCTCGAAGATCCCATGCACGCTGTCGTACTTGAGCAGGTGGGCGTTCATGGCGCTGTCACCCAGGTCGTTGATGGCGACGACCTGCAGGTCCTGGCGGTAGCCTTGGGTATAGAGTGCGCGCAGGACGTTGCGTCCGATGCGGCCGAATCCATTGATGGCGATGCGAAGGGTCATGGCACTACCTCTGGCGGTCCGGGTGAAGCCTGTGGCAAAAAGAGCAGCTTCACTGAAACGGTTTTGTTGTTGGAATTACAAGATTATTCACTGACAGATAGAAAACAAGCCTTTTTGATGGCAGTATTTTGTTTAAACCTACAACGAGTGGTTGGGCCAGCCTTCCCTCGATTGCCTCAGGCACCTTTTCCTTGAGCCTAGGTCGCAATCGTTTGAAGGGGAAATGCCCTGTGAGACCACCCCCACTGTTAGCCTGGAGTCCAGTACATGCATCCGCGCATCCTTGAGGTCACCGAACGGTTGGTCGAACGCAGCCGTCCCACCCGTGAACGCTACCTGGAGCTGATTCGCGGCGCTGCCAGCGACGGACCGATGCGCGCCGGCCTGCAGTGCGCCAACTTCGCCCACGGCGTGGCCGGCTGCGGCACCCAGGACAAGCAGGCCCTGCGGATGATGAACGCCGCCAACGTGGCCATCGTCTCGGCCTACAACGACATGCTCTCGGCCCACCAGCCGTACCTGCACTTCCCCGAACTGATCAAGCAGGCCCTGCGCGAGATCGGTTCGGTCGGCCAGTTCGCCGGTGGCGTGCCGGCCATGTGCGATGGCGTGACCCAGGGCGAGCCGGGCATGGAGCTGGCCATCGCCAGCCGCGAAGTGATCGCCATGTCCACCGCCGTCGCCCTGTCGCACAACATGTTCGACGCCGCGCTGATGCTGGGCATCTGCGACAAGATCGTCCCCGGCCTGATGATGGGGGCGCTGCGCTTCGGTCACCTGCCGACCATCTTCGTCCCTGGCGGGCCGATGCCCTCGGGGATCTCCAACAAGCAGAAGGCCGACGTGCGCCAGCGCTACGCCGAGGGCAAGGCCAGCCGCGAGGAACTGCTCGAGTCGGAGATGAAGTCCTACCACAGCCCCGGCACCTGCACCTTCTACGGCACCGCCAACACCAACCAGCTGGTCATGGAAGTGATGGGCCTGCACCTGCCGGGCGCCTCGTTCGTCAACCCTTACACGCCGCTGCGCGATGCCCTGACCGCCGAGGCGGCGCAGCAGGTCACGCGCATGACCAAGGCCAGCGGCAGCTTCATGCCCCTGGGCGAGATCGTCGACGAGAAGGCGTTGGTCAACGCCATCGTCGCCCTGCATGCCACCGGTGGTTCGACCAACCACACCCTGCACATCCCGGCGATCGCCCAGGCCGCCGGCATCCAGCTGACCTGGCAGGACATGGCGGACCTCTCCGAGGTGGTGCCGACCCTGTCCCACGTCTATCCCAACGGCAAGGCCGACATCAACCACTTCCAGGCCGCCGGCGGCATGGCCTTCCTGATCCGCGAACTGCTCGACGCCGGGCTCCTGCACGAGGACGTCAACACCGTGGCCGGCCATGGCCTGCGCCGCTATACCCAGGAGCCGTTTCTCGAGGACGGCAAGCTGGTCTGGCGCGAAGGGCCGGCGCAAAGCCTCGACGAGAACATCCTGCGGCCGGTGGCCCGGCCGTTCTCGGCCGAAGGTGGCCTGCGGGTGATGGCGGGCAACCTGGGCCGTGGGGTCATGAAGGTTTCCGCCGTGGCGCCCGAGCATCAGGTGGTGCAGGCGCCGGCGCGGGTGTTCCACGACCAGCAGTCCCTGGCCGATGCCTTCAAGGCCGGGGAGCTGGAGCGCGACTTCGTCGCCGTGGTGCGTTTCCAGGGGCCACGCTGCAACGGCATGCCCGAGCTGCACAAGCTGACGCCGTTCCTCGGCGTGCTGCAGGACCGTGGCTACAAGGTGGCGCTGGTCACCGACGGGCGTATGTCTGGCGCCTCGGGCAAGATCCCGGCGGCCATCCATGTCTGCCCGGAAGCCTATGACGGCGGCCCGCTGGCACGGGTGCGCGATGGTGATATCGTGCGGGTCGACGGTGTCGAAGGCACGCTGCAGGTCATGGTACCGGCCGAGGAAATGGCCACCCGCGAGTTGCCCGAGCCACCCCGGGGCAACGATCTGGGCTGTGGCCGCGAGCTGTTCGGCTTCATGCGCATGGCGTTCAGCCCGGCCGAGCAGGGCGCCAGCGCCTTCACCTCGGCCCTGGAGAACCTCAAATGAAGGCCTTGCTGGTCGGTGACATCGGCGGCACCAATGCCCGTTTCGCCCTGTGGCGCGACAACCGGCTGCATGCCGTGCAGGTGCTGGCGACTGCCGACTACACCCGCCCCGAACAGGCCATCGAGGCCTACCTTGCCGAGCAGGGCATCGGCCGTGGCGCTCTGGCGGCGGTGTGCCTGGCGGTGGCCGGGCCGGTGGATGGCGACGAGTTCCGCTTCACCAACAACCACTGGCGCTTGAGCCGCCGTGCCTTCTGCCAGGCGCTGCAGGTCGAGCGCTTGCTGTTGCTCAACGATTTTTCCGCCATGGCCCTGGGCATGACCCGCCTGCAGGACGGCGAATACCGCCAGGTCTGCCCGGGCGAGGCGGACCCTGCGCGTCCGGCGCTGGTCATCGGCCCTGGTACCGGCCTGGGCGTGGGCACCCTGTTGCGCCTGGATGAACAGCGCTGGCTGGCGCTGCCGGGGGAGGGCGGGCACGTCGACCTGCCGGTGGGCAATACCCGCGAGGCGGCGATCCACCAGCAGATCCACCGGCAGATCGGCCATGTCAGCGCCGAGACCGTGCTCAGTGGTGGCGGCCTGGTGCGCCTGTACCAGGCCATCTGCGCCCTGGACGGCGATACGCCACGGCACAAGACCCCGGCGCAGATCACCGATGCCGCCCTGGGCGGCGAGCCACGGGCGATGGCGGTGATCGAGCAGTTCTGCCGCTTTCTTGGCCGGGTGGCGGGCAACAATGTGCTCACCCTCGGGGCGCGGGGCGGGGTCTATATCGTCGGCGGCGTGATCCCGCGCTTTGCCGAGCTGTTCCTGCACAGCGGGTTCGCTGCAAGCTTTGCCGACAAGGGCTGCATGAGCGGGTATTTCGAAGGGCTGCCGGTATGGCTGGTGACGGCGGAGTTCTCCGGGTTGCTCGGTGCCGGGGTGGCGTTGCAGCAGGCATTGCAGGACTGATTCAAGCGGGCTGCACAGCAGCCCCGACAACAGCGGGCATGAAGACCCGCGCCAACCAGAGGATGGGACGTTGTGAGCACTGCCGGAAAATCGATCCTGATGGTCGACGACGACCAGGAGATCCGTGAACTGCTGCAAACCTACCTGAGCCGGGCCGGCTTCCAGGTCCACGCCGCGGCCGATGGCCAGGGCTTTCGCCAGGCACTGGACAGCCAGCCTTGCGACCTGGTGATCCTCGACGTGATGCTGCCCGACGAGGACGGCTTCAGCCTGTGCCGCTGGGTGCGCCAGCACCCGCGCCAGGCACGGGTGCCGATCATCATGCTGACCGCCAGTTCCGACGAGACCGACCGGGTCATCGGCCTGGAGCTGGGGGCCGACGACTACCTCGGCAAACCCTTCAGCCCCCGCGAGCTGCAGGCGCGGATCAAGGCCCTGTTGCGTCGTACCGAATTCGCCCAGGCCGCGCCGGCCGGTGCCGTGCTGGCCTTCGACGACTGGCGCCTGGACACCATCAGCCATCGCCTGTTCCACCGTGATGGCGAGGAGGTGATCCTCTCCGGCGCCGACTTCGCCCTGCTCAAGCTGTTCCTCGACCATCCGCAGCAGATCCTCGACCGCGACACCATCGGCAATGCCACCCGCGGCCGCGAGCCGATGCCCCTGGATCGCATCGTCGACATGGCGGTCAGCCGCCTGCGCCAGCGGCTGCGCGACACCGACAAGCCACCACGCCTGATCCGCACCGTGCGCGGCAGCGGCTACCTGCTGGCGGCCCATGTCTGCGCGGCCTGCTGAACGGCGCTGGCGCCTGCTGCCGCGCTCGCTGCTCGGGCGCATGCTGCTGCTGACCCTGCTGGTGGTCCTGCTGGCGCAAGGGCTGTCGAGCCTGATCTGGGTGTCGCAGCTGCGTGCCAGCCAGTTGCAGGGCCTGCAGGCCAGCGCCCGCAGCCTGGCCCACTCCATGAGCGCGAGTGTCAGTTACTTCCGCTCGTTGCCGGTGGCCTACCGGCCGATGATCCTCGACCAGTTGCGCAGCATGGGCGGGACGCGCTTCTTCGTCTCGCTCAACGAAAAGCCCCTGGACATGCCGCTGCTGCCGGTCACGCCGCGCAAGCGGGCGGTGATCGAGGTCTTCCAGGAGGTGTTGCACGAGCGCCTCGGTCAGCAGGTGGAGATCAGCGTGGCGTTCGTCAGCCCCCAGGAGCTGCGCATCTTCAACAGCGGCCTGAGGCTCGACGAGTTGCCGCGCTCCTGGGCGCACTACTCGCTGACCCTGGAGCCGCTCAACCCGCCGGTGCTGGTGACGCAGATCCGCCTGGACGAGGGCGAGTGGCTGTACATCGCCTCGTTGCTGCCGGAGCCCTACACGGGCCTGGAGGCCGAGCGGCTGCCACGCCAGCAGATCGGCTTCATCGCCCTGACCACGGCCTTGCTGCTGCTGTTCATCGGCCTGCTGGTGCATTGGCAGAGCCGCCCGCTCAAGCGCCTGGCGCGGGCGGCGCGGGAGATGTCGCTGGGGGCGGACGTGGCGCCGGTGACCGAAGGCGGTGGCAGCGAGGTGGCCGACGTGGGGCGCGCTTTCAACAGCATGCGTGAGCGCATCAGTCGCTACCTGACCGAGCGCAGCCAGTTGTTCAGCGCCATCTCCCACGACCTGCGCACGCCGATCACGCGCCTGCGCCTGCGGGTCGAGCTGCTCGACGACGAGCGGATGCAGGCCAAGTTCAGCCGCGACCTCGACGAGCTGGAGCTGCTGGTCAAGGGCGCGCTGCAGTGCGTGAAGGACACCGACATCCACGAGAACATCGAGCCGATCGACCTCAACCAGGTCCTGGAGATCCTCGCCGAGCCCTACCTGGGCGATGGCCGCATCACCGTCGAGGGCCGCGCCCTGGCGCCTTATCCGGGCAAGCCGCTGGCCTTGCGCCGTTGCATCGGCAACCTGATCGACAACGCCATCAAGTACGGCGAGCGGGCGCACCTGCGCATCCTCGACAGCGCCACCGGGTTCGTCCTGCAAGTGGACGACCAGGGGCCCGGGGTGCCTGAGCAGCGCCTGGAGCAGGTGTTCGAGCCGCATTTTCGCCTGGCCGGGCAGCAGCAGGGCTACGGTCTGGGGTTGGGGATCGCGCGCAACATCGCCCACAGCCACGGTGGCGAGGTGAGCCTGCTGAACCTGCGCCAGGGTGGCCTGCGGGTCACCTTGAGCTTGCCGCGCACGGCCGACTGAGCGGCGAATGTCACGGTTCGGTGACATTCGCGCATCCCTTCGTTACCTGGCGGCGCCGGTGTGCTGGTTAGACTTCGGGGCAAGCGCAAGCCTCAGCTTGCACCTGCATAACAACAAGAAAGGTTTTCACGATGAATGCGATCACCCGTCTCGCCGCTGTCGTTTCCCTCGCTTCGCTCATGCCCCTTTCTGCCATCGCTGCCAACAACGGCACCGTCGAAGTCCTGCACTGGTGGACCTCGGGCGGTGAAGCCGCGGCGGTCAAGACCCTCAAGGAGCAGATCGAGCAGGACGGCTTCACCTGGAAGGACAATGCCGTGGCCGGTGGCGGTGGTGCCGCGGCCATGACCGTGCTCAAGAGCCGCGCCGTGGCGGGCAACCCGCCGGCCGCCGCGCAGATCAAGGGGCCGGACATCCAGGAATGGGGCGCCCTGGGCCTGCTCACCGAGCTGGACGAGGTGGCCGAGGCCAACCAGTGGGATCAACTGCTGCCGGCCAAGCTGACCCACATCTGGAAATACGACGACCACTACGTCGCGGTGCCGGTGAACATCCACCGGGTGAACTGGCTGTGGGTCAACCCGCAGGTGTTCGACAAGGCCGGCGCCAAGGTGCCGACCACCCTGGACGAGCTGTTCGCCGCCGCCGACAAGCTCAAGGCCGCCGGCTTCCAGCCCCTGGCCCATGGCGGTCAGCCATGGCAGGACAGCACCGTGTTCGAGAGCCTGGTGCTGAGCATCCTCGGCCCCGAGGGTTACCACAAGGCGTTCGTCGAGCTGGACCCGCAGACCCTCACCGGCGACAAGATGGTCGAGACCTTCAAGGTCCTGCAGCGCCTGGGTAGCTACATGGACCCCAACCGCGCCGGCCGCGACTGGAACATCGCCGCCGCCGAGGTCATCAACGGCAAGGCCGGCATGCAGATCATGGGCGACTGGGCCAAGAGCGAATGGACCGCAGCCCACAAGGTCGCCGGCAAGGACTACCAGTGCGTGCCGTTCCCAGGCACCCAGGGCAGTTTCACCTACAACATCGACTCCCTGGCGATGTTCAAGCTCAAGGACGACAACGACATCAAGGCCCAGGCCGACCTGGCCAAGGTCGCCCTGGAACCGGCCTTCCAGACCGCCTTCAACCAGGCCAAGGGCTCGCTGCCGGTGCGCCAGGGCATGGACATGAGCCCGTTCGACGCCTGCACCCAGCAGTCGCAGAAGGACTTCCAGGAGGCCGGAAAAGGCGAAGGCCTGCAGCCGAGCATGGCGCACAACATGGCCTCGTCGCTGGCGGTGCAGGGGGCCATCTTCGACGTGGTCACCAACTTCCTCAACGACCCCAAGGCCGATCCGGCCAAGGCGGCCCGGCAACTGGGTGCGGCGATCAAGGCGGCCCAGTAAGGCGGGGTGTCAGTTCTGGCCTATTCGCGCCGAACCGCCGCGAATAGGCCAGAAC
>NZ_JBCGFQ010000038.1:0-52015 GCF_040984075.1 Pseudomonas sp. I2 | reverse complement strand
GGGTGGGTCGGGGACGATCTTCAACATCACGATTTTTCCTCTATGACGCGGCCACCTGCCTGCTGTCAAACAGAAGGGTGGCAGCTGTACGTGGGTTGACAGACCGGCGAAAATCGTAAAATTCCGGCGCACGCAAGCGTGCCCGCACGTACAGCCGCCATAAAGGGCGAGCCGTATACGATTTCCGTCACAGCCTGTCAAAGCTGTATCGTTGATGTGCAACGACTCGCCGAGACTAGAGCGCTGCCAGGGCGACCGCAACGGAAAAAAGGCGGCAGGAGTATGTTTGGGAAATGGACTACAGGGAAGGTGTTAAATCTGATTTTTTACTGTTTCACACCGGTCCTTCGGCAAGCCCTAACTATCAAGCAGCGCTCGGCCGTTACCCTATAAAACGTCAATCCCAAACACACCCTCACTGGTTTCCAAATCCCCACCCTTAAGCAATCGACTCCGGCTCCAAGAACGCCGCTTCCAGCAACTGCCGGGTATACGGATGCTGGGGCGCATGAAAGATCGCCTGCGCATCCCCCTGTTCCACCACATGCCCATGCTTGATCACCATCAACTGGTGACTCAGCGCCTTGACCACCGCCAGGTCATGGCTGATGAACAGGTACGTGAGGTTGTACTTGCGTTGCAGGTTGCGCAGCAGCTCCACCACCTGCCGCTGTACCGTGCGATCCAGCGCCGAGGTGGGTTCGTCGAGGAGGATCAGCGCCGGCTTGAGCACCAGGGCGCGGGCAATGGCGATACGCTGGCGCTGGCCGCCGGAAAATTCATGGGGGTAACGATGGCGGGTGCGTGGGTCGAGCCCCACTTCCTCGAGCGCCGCGATGATCGCTGCCTCCTGCTCCGCCGGTGTGCCGATGCGGTGGATGCGCAGGCCCTCGCCGACGATGTCGGCCACGCACATGCGCGGGCTGAGGCTGCCGAACGGGTCCTGGAACACCACCTGCATTTCACGGCGTAGCGGCCGCACTTGCTTCTGGTTCAGCCCTTCCAGCGCCTGGCCGTGGAAGCGGATGCCGCCCTGGCTGGAAATCAGCCGCAGGATGGCCAGGCCGAGGGTGGACTTGCCCGAACCACTTTCGCCGACGATGCCCAGGGTCTGGCCCTGGGGCAGGCTGAAGTCGATGCCGTCCACGGCCTTCACATGGTCGACGGTGCGCCGCAGCAGGCCTTTCTTGATCGGGAACCACACCCGCAGGTCAGAGACTTCCAGCAGCGGTGCGCCGACCGGGTTGTCCGCGGGGCCGCCGCTGGGTTCGGCGTTGATCAGCATCTGCGTGTAGGGGTGCTGGGGCGCGCCGAACAGGGTGGCGCAATCGGCCTGCTCGACGATCTTGCCGCTCTGCATCACGCACACCCGGTGGGCGATGCGCCGTACCAGGTTGAGGTCGTGGCTGATCAGCAGCAGGGCCATGCCCAGGCGTGCCTGCAGTTCCTTGAGCAGGTCGAGGATCTTCAGCTGCACGGTGACGTCCAGCGCCGTGGTGGGCTCGTCGGCGATCAGCAGTTCTGGCTCGTTGGCCAGCGCCATGGCGATCATCACCCGCTGGCGCTGGCCGCCGGACAGTTCGTGGGGCAGGGCCTTGAGGCGCTTGCGCGGCTCGGGGATACCGACCATCTCGAGCAGTTCCAGGGTGCGTGCGGTGGCTTCCTTGCCCGTCAGGCCCTTGTGCAGCAGGAGGATCTCGTTGATCTGCTTCTCGATGCTGTGCAGCGGGTTCAGCGAGGTCATCGGCTCCTGGAAGATCATCGCGATACGGTTGCCGCGGATATGCTGCATGGGCTTCTCGCCCAGTTGCAGCAGGTCCTTGCCGGCGTAGCGGATGCTGCCGCTGGGGTGGCGCGCCAGGGGGTAGGGCAGCAGGCGCAGGATCGAGTGGGCGGTGACCGACTTGCCCGAGCCGCTCTCGCCGACCAGGGCCAGGGTCTCGCCCTGGCGGATGTCGAAGCTGATGCCGTCGACCACGCGATTGACCTGCTCGCCGGTGACGAACTCCACCGCCAGATCACGGACTTCGATCAGGTTCTGTTCGCTCATGTCATTTCCTCGGGTCGAAGGCATCGCGGGCGGATTCGCCGATGAACACCAGCAGGCTCAGCATGATCGCCAGCACAGCGAAGGCGCTGATGCCCAGCCAGGGGGCCTGCAGGTTGGACTTGCCCTGGGCCACCAGCTCGCCCAGCGACGGTGCGCCCGGGGGCAGGCCGAAGCCGAGGAAGTCCAGGGCGGTGAGGGTGCCGATGGCACCGGTGAGGATGAAGGGCATGAAGGTCATGGTCGAGATCATGGCGTTGGGCAGGATGTGCCGGTACATGATCGCTCCGTTGCGCATGCCCAGGGCCCGGGCGGCACGCACGTACTCCAGGTTGCGGCCCCGCAGGAACTCGGCGCGCACCACGTCCACCAGGCTCATCCAGGAGAACAGCAGCATGATCCCCAGCAGCCACCAGAAGTTCGGCTGCACGAAACTGGCCAGGATGATCAGCAGGTACAGCACCGGCAGGCCCGACCAGATTTCCAGGAAGCGCTGGCCGGCCAGGTCCACCCAGCCGCCGTAGAACCCCTGCAGGGCACCGGCGATGACGCCGACGATGGAGCTGAGCACGGTCAGCGTCAGGGCGAACAGCACCGACACGCGAAACCCGTAGATCACCCGCGCGAGCACGTCGCGGCCCTGGTCGTCGGTGCCCAGCCAGTTGTCCGCCGAGGGCGGCGCCGGGGCCGGGACCTTGAGGTCGTAGTTGATGCTCTGGTAGCTGAACGGGATCGGTGCCCATAGCACCCAGCTGTCTTTCTGCGCCAGCAGCTCGCGGATGTACGGGCTCTTGTAGTTGGCCTCCAACGGGAACTCGCCGCCGAAGGTGGTTTCTGGGTAGCGCTTGAACGCCGGGAAGTACCATTGGCCGTCGTAGCGCACGGCGATCGGCTTGTCGTTGGCGATCAGTTCGGCGCCCAGGCTCAGGCCGAACAGCACGATGAAGATCCACAGCGACCACCAGCCGCGGCGGTTGGCCTTGAAGCGCTCGAAGCGCCGGCGATTGAGAGGGGACAGGGCCATGTCAGTGCTCCCGGCTGGCGAAGTCGATGCGCGGGTCGACCAGGGTGTAGGTCAGGTCGCCGATCAGTTTCACCACCAGCCCCAGCAGGGTGAAGATGAACAGGGTGCCGAAGACCACCGGATAGTCGCGGTTGATCGCCGCCTCGAAGCTCATCAGGCCCAGGCCGTCGAGGGAGAAGATCACCTCGATGAGCAGCGAGCCGGTGAAGAAGATGCCGATGAACGCCGAGGGGAAGCCGGCGATGACCAGCAGCATGGCGTTGCGGAACACGTGCCCGTACAGCACCCGTTGCCGGCTCAGGCCCTTGGCCTTGGCGGTGATCACGTATTGCTTGTTGATCTCGTCGAGAAAGCTGTTCTTGGTCAGCAGGGTCATGGTGGCGAAGTTGCCGATCACCAGCGCGGTGATCGGCAATACCAGGTGCCCGAAGTAATCGAGAATCTTGCCGGTGGTGGACAGCTCGTCGAAGTTGTTCGAGGTCAGCCCGCGCAGCGGGAACCAGTCGAAGTAGCTGCCGCCGGCGAACAGCACGATCAGCAGGATGGCGAACAGGAACGCAGGGATGGCATAGCCGACGATGATCGCCGAACTGGTCCAGACGTCGAAGTGGCTGCCATGGCGCACGGCCTTGGCGATCCCCAGGGGGATCGACACCAGGTACATGATCAGCGTGCTCCATAGCCCGAGGGAGATGGACACCGGCATTTTCTCGGCGATCAGGTCGATGACCTTGGCATCGCGGAAGAAGCTCTCGCCGAAGTCCAGGTGGGCGTAGTTCTTGATCATGATCCACAGGCGTTCCGGCGCCGACTTGTCGAAGCCGTACATGCGTTCGATCTCGGCGATCAGCGCCGGGTCCAGGCCCTGGGCGCCCCGGTAGTTGGAACCGGCCACCGAGACTTCGGCGCCGCCGCCGGCGATGCGGCTGGTGGCGCCCTCGAAACCCTCGAGCTTGGCGATCATCTGCTCCACTGGGCCGCCGGGCGCGGCCTGGACGATGATGAAGTTGATGACCAGGATGCCGAACAGGGTCGGCACGATCAGCAGCAGGCGCCGCAGGATGTAGGCCAGCATGTCAGTTGGCCTCGTCCTGTGCCGGGTCTTGGCTCGCTACCGGCGTGGCGGGCTTGACCTCGGGCTTGATCCACCAGGTGTCGATGCCGATGTCGTACTTGGGCGATACCTCGGGGTGGCCGATGTGGTTCCAGTACGCCACGCGCCAAGTCTTGATGTGCCAGTTGGGGATCACGTAGTAACCCCATAGCAGCACGCGGTCCAGGGCGCGGGTGTGGGCGATCAGGCTCTGGCGCGAGTCGGCGTTGATCAGTGCCTCGACCAACTGGTCGATGGCCGGGTCGCGCAGGCCGATGAAGTTGCGGCTGCCGGGATTGTCGGCGGCGGCGCTGGACCAGAACTCGCGCTGCTCGTTGCCCGGCGAGTTGGACTGCGGGAAGCCGCTGACGATCATGTCGAAGTCGCGCGAGCGCAGGCGGTTGATGTACTGGGAAACGTCGACCCGGCGGATGTTCAGGTCGATGCCCAGGTCGGCGAGGTTGCGCTTGAACGGCAACAGGATGCGCTCGAACTCGGTCTGGGCCAGGAGGAACTCGATGGACACCGGCTTGCCTTGGGTGTCGGTCATCTTGTCGTCGACGATCTTCCAGCCGGCCTCCTGCAGCAGCCGGTAGGCCTTGCGCTGCTGGTCGCGGATCATGCCGCTGCCGTCGCTGACCGGGTTGCGGAATTCTTCGTTGAAGACCTGTTCGGGGATCTTGCCGCGCAAAGGCTCGAGGATCTTCAGCTCCTCGGCGCTGGGCAGGCCGCGGGCAGCCATCTCGGAGTTCTCGAAGTAGCTGCCGGTACGGGTGTAGGCGCCGTTGAACAGTTGCTTGTTGGTCCACTCGTAGTCCAGCAGCAGGCTCAGTGCCTCGCGCACACGCACGTCCTGGAACACCGGCCGGCGCAGGTTGAAGATGAAGCCCTGCATGCCGGTGGGGTTGCCGTTGGGCAGTTCCTCGCGGATCAGCCGGCCGTCGCGCACGGCAGGCACGTTGTAGGCGGTGGCCCAGTTCTTCGCGCTGGTCTCCAGCCAGTAGTCGAATTGCCCGGCCTTGAGCGCCTCCAGGGCGACGGTGTTGTCGCGGTAGGCGTCGAAGGTCATGACGTCGAAGTTGTAGAAGCCCCGGTTGATGGGCAGGTCCTTGGCCCAGTAGTCCTCGACCCGCTCGTAGCGGATCGAGCGGCCGGCCTTGACCCGGGCGATCTTGTACGGGCCGCTGCCCAGCGGGATCTCCAGGTTGCCACGGGTGAAATCGCGGCTCTCCCACCAGTGCTTGGGCAGCACCGGCAACTGGCCGAGGATCAGCGGCAGCTCGCGGTTGTTCTTGTGCTTGAACCTGAACAGCACGCGCAGTGGGTCTTCGGCGACCACCTCGGCAACGTCCGCGTAGTACTGGCGGTACAGCGGCGCCCCTTGCTTGATCAAGGTCTCGAAGGTGAACACCACGTCCTCGGCGCGAATCGGGTGGCCATCATGGAAGCGCGCTTGCGGGCGCAGGTAGAAGCGCACCCAGCCGTTGTCCGGTGCCTTCTCGATCTTGCCGGCCACCAGGCCGTACTCGGTGAAGGGCTCGTCCAGGCTCTGGCGCATCAGGGTGTCGTAGATGATGCTGACGTTCTCGGCCGACACGCCCTTGTTGATGAACGGGTTGAGGCTGTCGAAGCCGCCGAAGCTGGACTGGCGGAAGGTGCCACCCTTGGGGGCGTCCGGGTTGACGTAGGCGAAGTGCTTGAAGTCGGCCGGGTATTTCGGCGGCTCGTCGTACAGGGTCAGGGCATGTTGCGGCGCGGCGAGGGCGGGCAGGCTCAGGCAGGCGAGCAGCAGGCCGCAGGCCAGGCGCAGGCGGTGCGTTGGCATCATTTGGCTTTCTCCGAAGACTTGAGCCACCAGGTGTTCAGGCCCAGGGTGTAGGGCGGGGTGGTGACGAAGGCGAATCGGTTGCGATACGCCAGGCGGTGATTGTCGAGATACCAGTTGGGGATCATGTAGTGCTGCCAGAGCAGCACCCGGTCCAGGGCGCGGGCGGCGGCCACCTGGTCGTCGCGGGTGCGGGCGGCCAGCAGGGTGTCGAGCAGGTGGTCGACCACCGGGTCCTTGACCCCTGCATAGTTCTTGCTGCCCTTGGTCGAGGCCTGGCTGGAGTGGAAGTACAGCCACTGCTCCAGGCCCGGGCTGAGGGTCTGGCCCAGGGTCATGAGGATCATGTCGAAGTCGAACTGGTCCAGGCGCTGCTTGTACTGGGCGCGGTCCACGGTGCGCAGGCGCGCGTCGATACCGATGCTGACCAGGCTTTCCACGTACGGCTGGAGGATGCGCTCGAGGTTGGGGTTGACCAGCAGCAGTTCCAGGCGGAACTGCCGGCCCTTGGCATCCACCAGGCGCTGGCCGTCGAGCTTCCAGCCAGCCTGGGCGAGCAGGGCCAGGGCCTGGCGCAAGGTCTGGCGGCTGATGCCACGGCCCTCGGTGTGGCTGACCTGGTAGGGTTCGGTGAACAGCTTGGCCGGCAGCTCATCGCGAAAGGGCGCCAGCAGCAACCATTCCTTGCCCGTGGGCAGGCCGGTGGCGGCGAACTCGCTATTGGGGTAGTAGCTGGTCGAGCGGCGATAGGCGCTGCTGAACAGGGCGCGGTTGGTCCATTCGAAGTCGAACATCAGGCCCAGGGCCTGGCGCACCCGTGGGTCGCTGAAGCTGGTGCGGCGGCTGTTCATGAACAGGCCTTGGGTCTGGGTCGGGATGCGGTGCGGGATCTGCACCTTGATCACCTGGCCACGGCGTACCGCCGGGAAGTTGTAGCCGTTGGCCCAGTTCTTGGCCTGGTGCTCGATGTAGATGTCGAATTCGCCGGCCTTGAACGCTTCGAAGGCCACCGTGGCGTCGCGGTAGAACTCGTACTCGACCCGGTTGAAGTTGTACTTGCCGCGGTTGACTGCCAGGTCCTTGCCCCAATAGTTCTTCACCCGCTCGAACACCAGGCGCCTGCCCGGCTGCACCTCGGCGATGCGGTAGGGGCCGCTGCCCAGGGGCGGTTCGAAGGTGGTGGCCTTGAAGTCGCGGCCTTGCCAGTAGTGCTTGGGCAGCACCGGCATCTCGCCCAGGCGCAGGATCAGCAGCGGGTTGCCGGCGCGCTTGAAGACGAAGCGGATGCGCAGCGGGCCGAGGATGTCGACCCGCTGCACTTCCTGCAGGTTGGTGCGGTAGATGGGGTGGCCGTCCTTGAGCAGGGTGCGGTAGGAGAAGGCCACGTCCGCCGAAGTGATCGGCCGGCCATCGTGGAAGCGTGCCTCGGGGCGCAGGTTGAACACGACCCAACTGCGGTCCTCGCTGTACTCCACCGAGCGGGCGATCAGGCCGTAGCTGGCGGTCGGCTCGTCGCCGGACGGGTCGTACTGGCCGGTGCCGACCATCAGCGGCTCGTTCAGCTCGTTGACCCCGTACTGGAGGAAGTTCGGCGTGGTCACCGGGCTGGTGCCCTTGAAGGTATAGGGGTTGAGCGTGTCGAAGGTGCCGAATGCCATGGCCCGCAAGGTGCCGCCCTTGGGCGCTTGCGGGTTGACCCAGTCGAAGTGGGTGAATGTAGCTGGATACTTGAGCGTGCCGAACTGCGCGTAACCGTGGCTTTCGCTCACCATCGCGCCTGCGGGAAAGCTCAAGGCCAGGCTGAGGGACAGCAGGAGGGGACGTATCAAGTCGGCATCCGATCCAGGGGCGTTGGGCTTTGGTCGGGCTACAGTAACAGCTTGTCAGGGATGGAAAAAGAGTGGGAAGCAGACGGCCTGGTTACGGGGCAAGTATGCGCTTGCGCAGGCGTGCAGAGGCCATATTTCGTGGCGGGGGCAGGCGGGCTTCAGGTCGGTCTTTGAGCGGCGTCTTGGGGGCTGCACAGCAGCCCCAATGATGCGTCGGATCAATGTGGCAGGTAGACGGTCAATGTCTGGCCCGGCTTGAGGGCATGGCCGCTGCGCGGGTTCCAGCGCTTGAGGTGCTTCATCTCGACGTTGAAGCGCTTGGCCACCAGGTACAACGAGTCGCCCTTGCGCACTTTGTACTGGGTCGAGCGCTGCTTGGACGCCGCCACCCGGTTGGCCGATGCGCTGCCGCCGCGCAGGGCGAGGACCTGGCCGGCCTTCAGGCGAGTACCGGACAGGCGGTTCCAGCGCTGGATGTCACGCACCGAGACCCGGTGCGCCCTGGCGATGCTGCTCAGGTTGTCGCCACGCTTGACCCGGTAGCTGCGTGCCGCCGGTGCCTTGGCCTCGGCCAGGGCGGCCTGGAACACGGCCTTGTTCGGCTGCAGGCTGAGCAGTTGCTCGGGCTTGAGGTTGGACAGGCTGTCGGACAGCAACTGCGCCTTGGCGGTCGGCACCAGCAACTGCTTGGGGCCGTCCACGGTCATGCGCTTCTTGAACGCCGGGTTGAGCTGGATCAGCTCGTCCTCGTCGATGTTGGCGAAGGCTGCGACCCGCGAAAGGTCCAGGCGGTCATTGATGGCGATGGCCTCGAAGTAGGGCTCGTTGGCGATCGGGTTGAGGTTCACGCCATAGGCCTGCGGGGTCATCACCACCTGCGACAGGGCCAGCAGCTTGGGCACGTAGTCGCGGGTTTCCTGGGGCAGGGGCAGGTTCCAGTAGTCGGTGGGCAGGCCGAGGCGCTCGTTGCGCTCGATGGCCCGGCTGACGGTGCCTTCGCCGGCATTGTAGGCCGCCAGGGCCAGTAGCCAGTCACCATTGAACATGTCGTGCAGGCGGCTCAGGTAGTCCAGCGCGGCGTTGGTCGAGGCGGTGATGTCGCGGCGGCCGTCGTAGAAATTGGTCTGGCGCAGCTTGAAGTGACGCCCGGTGGACGGGATGAACTGCCACAGGCCGACCGCGTGGGCGCGGGAGTAGGCCATCGGGTTGTAGGCGCTCTCGATGGCCGGCAGTAGGGCCAGCTCCAGCGGCATGTCGCGTTCTTCGAGGCGCTCGACGATGTAGTGCAGGTAGAGGCTGCCGCGTTCGCCAGCGTTCTCCAGGAACGACGGGTTGCTGGCGAACCACAGGCGCTGCTGCTCGATGCGCGGGTTGACGTCGATGCTGTCCTGCAGGGCGAAGCCCTGGCGCATGCGGTCCCAGACATCCTCGGGCGCCTGCTCGACCGGCTTGACCACCAGCGGGGCGGGCTTGGGCTTGATCCGCGCCTGGTAGTTGTGTGCGCGAACGCTGTCGGACGCGTCGAGCTGACGGGTGCTCTGGCAGCCCACCAGGGTGGTGGCCAGGGCCAGCGCACCGACCTGGGCCAGGCGCGTCAGGGCAACGGAATGAGAGGTTCTGCGGCTACGGGAAGACATCGGCTGGGACAGGTTTCCAGGCAAAAAATTTTCGCGATTCTAGAAACCGGTCCCCCCTCGGTCAACCTTTGATCACCCTTTGCGATATATCTTGGGGTTATCAGAAACTATCCTTCCAAGACCTCAAGGCAGCAAAAACAGCGGCTTGGCCGGTATTGGAATACCCCTTCCATTCGTCTGCTTTTTGTTTAACGGATGTTTCAGTCGTGCGCAGAAAGGGGTTGGTGAGGCATTCGAGGCCGATCGTTGATGGCAATGTGATGCGATCTTGCGCGCGCAATCGGGTAACGTCGGCGAACCGTTGGGCAACGTGCGGGTTGTCCGGCTCGACGGCCTTGGCAAAACGCAGGTTGCCCAGGGTGTATTCATGGGCGCAGAACACCTGGGTCGCGGCCGGCAGCGCGGCCAGCCGCTGCAGCGAGTGGTGCATCTGCTCCGGCGTGCCTTCGAACAGGCGCCCGCAGCCTGCGGCGAACAGGGTGTCGCCGCAGAACAGCAGCGGGGGCTGGGCCTGGCCGCAGTAGTAGGCGATGTGGCCGAGGGTATGGCCGGGCACGGCGATGACCTCGAAATCCAGGCCCAGTACCCGGACCTGCGCGCCATCGTCCAGCGCCAGGTCGCGGGCGGGGATGCGCTCGTTGGCCGGGCCGCAGACCCGCGCGCCGGTGGCGTGTCTGAGCGTTTCCACACCGCCTACGTGGTCGTGGTGGTGGTGGGTCACGAGGATGTCTTCGAGCACCCAGCCGGGATTGGCTGCGAGCCAATCCAGCACGGGGCGGGCGTCACCCGGATCGACCACCGCGCAACGGCGTTTGGCAGTATCCTGTAACAGCCAGATGTAATTGTCGGAGAAAGCGGGAAGAGCATCGATCTGTATCATGGTGCGGAACCGAATCGCCTGGCGTGGACATGAAGGCATCTTAGCCGCGATGGCGCGGGCGGAGAACCTTCGAGGGAGATCGCAATGACCGACAAAGCCTTTGCCCAGGCCGATCCCGACTGGGTCGAACTGATCAGCCTGGCCCGCGAGTGGTTCGACGGACCGCTCGGGCAATTGATGTTGCGTGAGGAGCAAGCGTTGCTCGAGGACGAGCTGGGCCGCTTCTTCGGCGGCTTCCTGGTGCATTATGGCCCCTGCGCGCAGGTGCCTCCCAGCGCTCCCCAGGTGCAGCGCAACGTGCGCCTGGGGGCGCCGTTGCCGGGGGTGGAGATCGTCTGCGAGGAGCAGGCCTGGCCGCTTTCCGAGCATGCCGCCGACGTGGTGGTGCTGCAGCATGGCCTGGACTTCAGCCTGTCGCCCCACGGCCTGTTGCGCGAGGCCGCCAGCGCGGTGCGCCCCGGCGGGCACCTGCTGATCGTCGGGATCAACCCTTGGAGCAGTTGGGGCATGCGGCATTTCTTCAGCCACGGGGCCCTGCGCAAGGCGCGCTGCATCTCGCCGTCGCGGGTTGGCGACTGGCTCAACCTGCTGGGCTTCGCGCTGGAGAAACGCCGCTTCGGGTGCTATCGTCCGCCGCTTGCCTCGCCGGCCTGGCAACAGCGCCTGGCTGGCTGGGAGCGGATGGCCGCGGGCTGGCAAGGCGCTGGCGGCGGTGTCTACCTGCTGGTGGCGCGCAAGATGGTGGTCGGCCTGCGGCCGCTGCGCCTGGAACGCCGCGAGCCGATGGGCAAGCTGCTGCCGTTGCCGCTGGCCAAGGTCAACCGTCGGCGCAGCGAGCCGTGAGCCGTCATCCACGGTCGATAATACAGAGCGAAAAGGCGGTACATGAGCGATAGCGTCGAGATCTACACCGATGGTGCCTGCAAGGGCAATCCCGGCCCGGGTGGGTGGGGGGTGCTGATGGTCTACAAGGGCGTCGAGAAGGAGCTGTGGGGCGGCGAGCGCGAGACCACCAACAACCGCATGGAACTGATGGCGGCGATCCAGGGGCTGATGGCCCTCAAGCGCGAATGCGAGGTGCTGCTGGTCACCGACTCGCAGTACGTGATGAAGGGCATCAACGAGTGGATGGCCAACTGGAAGAAGCGTGGTTGGAAGACCGCCGCCAAGGAGCCGGTGAAGAATGCCGACCTCTGGCAGCAGCTCGACGAGCAGGTCAACCGTCACAAGGTGACCTGGAAATGGGTGCGCGGGCATATTGGCCACCCCGGCAACGAGCGTGCCGACCAACTGGCCAACCGAGGCGTCGACGAGGTCCGCGCCAAGCGGTGACGGGGAGGGCGGCTACAAGCTGCAAGTAAGAACAGGGCGTGCGCCAGTGCGTCGGTGCTTTTTCTTGCCGCTTGAAGCTTGTCGCTTGAGTTACAATCCCCGCTTTCCCTTAGATAGATGCAAAGTTGGAGCCCCCGCGTGGAGCAGCAGAACAACAGACTGGTCGTTCTGGATACCGAAACCACCGGTATGCCAGTCAGCGAAGGCCACCGGATCATCGAGATCGGTTGCGTCGAGGTCATCGGCCGGCGCCTGACCGGGCGTAATTTCCACGTCTACCTGCAGCCGGACCGCGAGAGCGACGAGGGCGCCATCGGCGTCCACGGCATCACCGATGCCTTCCTGGTCGACAAGCCGCGCTTCGCCGATGTCGCCGAGGAGTTCTTCGAGTACATCCGCGGTGCCCAGCTGGTCATCCACAACGCGGCGTTCGACGTCGGCTTCATCAACAACGAGTTCGCCCTGCTGGGCCAGCACGACCGCGCCGACATCTCGCAACACTGCACCATCCTCGATACCCTGATGCTCGCCCGGGCTCGCCACCCGGGGCAGCGCAACAGCCTCGACGCGTTGTGCAAACGCTACGGCATCGATAACTCCGGCCGTGACCTGCACGGCGCCTTGCTCGACTCGGAGCTGCTGGCAGACGTCTACCTGGCGATGACTGGCGGCCAGACCAGCCTGTCGCTGGCTGGGCACGGTGCCGACGAGGAAGACGGGCAAGGCGGGACCGGCAGCGAGATCCGCCGCATCGTCGGGCGCCAGCCGGGCCGGGTCATCCTGGCTTCGGCCGAAGAGCTGGAGGCCCATGCCGAGCGCTTGGCGGCGATCGCCAAGTCGGCGGGGGCGCCGGCGATGTGGCAGGCGTTGAGCGAGGGCTGACCTGCTTCGATGGCCGCATTGGGCCGCTTCGCGGCCCATCGCCGGCAAGCCGGCTTCCACAGATCGCACTGCTCTTGAGGTCGGCGCCGAACCTGTGGAGCAACCACGGCAAAAAAACGCACCCGCGCCCTGCAGCTTCTACCCTGAAAGGACGGACCCGTCCTTCGGAGGTAGTGCCGAGCCATGTACAAGGACCTGAAGTTTCCCATCCTCATCGTGCATCGTGCGATCAAGGCCGACAGCGTCGCCGGTGAGCGGGTGCGTGGCATCGCCGAGGAGCTGGCCCAGGACGGCTTCGCCATCCTCGCCGCAGCGGACCATGCCGAGGCGCGCCTGGTGGCTGCCACCCACCATGGGCTGGCCTGCATGCTGATCGCTGCCGAAGGCGCCGGCGAGAACACCCACCTGCTGCAGAACATGGCGGAGTTGATCCGCCTGGCCCGCCTGCGCGCACCGAACCTGCCGATCTTCGCCCTGGGCGAGCAGGTGACCCTGGAAAACGCGCCCGCCGAGGCCATGAGCGAGCTGAACCAACTCCGCGGCATCCTCTACCTGTTCGAAGACACCGTGCCCTTTCTCGCCCGCCAGGTGGCCCGGGCCGCGCACAACTACCTGGACGGCCTGCTGCCGCCGTTCTTCAAGGCCCTGGTGCAGCACACCGCGCAATCCAATTATTCCTGGCACACGCCGGGCCACGGCGGTGGCGTGGCCTACCGCAAGAGCCCGGTGGGCCAGGCCTTCCACCAGTTCTTCGGCGAGAACACCCTGCGCTCGGACCTGTCCGTGTCGGTGCCCGAACTCGGCTCGCTGCTCGACCACACAGGCCCCCTGGCCGAGGCCGAAGCCCGGGCGGCGCGCAACTTCGGCGCCGACCACACCTTCTTCGTGATCAACGGCACCTCCACGGCCAACAAGATCGTCTGGCATGCCATGGTCGGCCGCGACGACCTGGTGCTGGTGGACCGCAACTGCCACAAGTCGGTGGTCCACGCGATCGTCATGACCGGCGCCATCCCTCTTTACCTGTGCCCGGAACGCAACGAGCTGGGCATCATCGGGCCGATCCCGCTCAGCGAGTTCAGCCCGGTATCGATCCAGGCGAAGATCGACGCCAATCCGCTGACCCGTGGGCGTAAGCCGCGGATCCGCATGGCGGTGGTGACCAACTCCACCTACGACGGCTTGTGCTATCACGCCGGGTTGATCAAGCAGATGCTCGGCAGCAGCGTCGAGGTGCTGCATTTCGACGAGGCCTGGTTCGCCTATGCGGCGTTCCATGACTTCTTTGCCGATCGCTACGCCATGGGCACCGCGCGCAGTGACGACAGCCCACTGTTGTTCAGCACCCATTCCACCCACAAGCTGCTGGCGGCGTTCAGCCAGGCGTCGATGATCCACGTGCAGGACGGCAGTCAGCGGCAACTGGACCGCGATCGTTTCAACGAAGCGTTCATGATGCACATCTCCACCTCGCCGCAGTACAGCATCCTGGCCTCGCTGGATGTGGCCTCGACCATGATGGAAGGGCCGGCCGGGCGCTCGCTGCTGCAGGAGATGTTCGACGAGGCCCTGAGCTTTCGCCGTGCCCTGGCCAACCTGCGCGAACACATTGCCGCGCATGACTGGTGGTTCAGTATCTGGCAGCCGCCTGCGACGGAAGGGGTCCATCGCCTGGCGGCGCAGGACTGGCTGCTGCAGCCGGGCGCCGAATGGCATGGCTTTGGTGATGTGGAGCAGGACTACGTGCTGCTAGACCCGCTCAAGGTCACCCTGGTGATGCCTGGGTTGACGGCGGATGGGGCGTTGGGCGAGCACGGCATCCCGGCGGCCGTGGTGAGCAAGTTCCTCTGGGAGCGTGGGCTGGTGGTGGAGAAGACTGGGCTCTACAGCTTCCTGGTGCTGTTCTCCATGGGCATCACTAAGGGCAAGTGGAGCACCTTGCTCACCGAATTGCTGGAGTTCAAGCGCCACTACGATGGCAATACCGCCTTGGCCCAGTGCCTGCCCAGTGTGATGGCGGTGGACCCGCTGCGTTACCAGGGATTGGGGCTGCGCGAGCTGTGCCAGCAGTTGCACGACTGCTACCGGGCCAATGCCACGGCCAAGCAGCTCAAGCGCCTGTTCACGCGTTTGCCGGAGGTGGCCATGAGCCCAGCCCAGGCCTATGACCGCCTGGTGCGTGGCGAGGTGGAGGCGGTGCCGATCGAGGCCCTGCTGGGCCGGGTCGCGGCGGTGATGCTGGTGCCTTATCCGCCGGGCATTCCCTTGATCATGCCGGGCGAGCGCTTTACCGAGGCCACCCGTTCGATCATCGACTACCTGGCCTTCGCCCGGGCCTTCGACAGCGGCTTCCCGGGCTTCGTCGCCGATGTCCATGGTCTGCAGAGCGAGGATCATGGCCAGGGGCGGGTCTACACCGTCGATTGCATCAAGGAATGCGGATGAGCTCCACGCCGCTGTGCGCCAGCTCGAAGCGGTCATCGCCCAGGTGCTTGACCCGGTCACCGACAGGCAGGCGGTAGGTCACGATCGGCTCGCCGAGGCAGCTACCGTCGGCCTGGAGGGTGGACTCCTGGTATTCATGCACGGGATAGATCCGACCTTCGGCGTCACGTGCGTGGAATTGGCCGACCAGTATTGCTGCCATTTGAGCGAAAACCTCTGAAATTTGGGGAAATATCTGTAGGCATAGACCAGCGGAGCAGGGGGGAAGTTTTCCGCAATCAGGAAAAAAACTCTGGGGGCAGGACGCAGTCATCTATAACTACAACGTCTTATTTCCAGCAGAGGTTGCAAATCGCCATGAGTCAGGTCTATTCGGTAGCGGTCGTCGTCGGTAGCTTGCGCAAGGACTCCTACAACCGCAAGGTCGCCCGCGCCCTTGCAGAGCTTGCACCCTCCAGCCTTGCCCTGAAAATCGTCGAGATCGGCGACCTGCCGCTGTACAACGAGGATGTCGAGGCCAATGCGCCCGATGCCTGGAGGCGTTTTCGCGAGGAGATCCGCCGCAGCGACGCGGTGCTGTTCGTCACGCCCGAATACAACCGTTCCGTGCCCGGAGGCCTGAAGAACGCCATCGACGTGGGGTCGCGACCCTATGGGCAGAGTGCCTGGAGCGGCAAGCCGGCGGCGGTGGTGAGTGTCTCGCCGGGCGCCATTGGCGGTTTCGGTGCCAACCATGCCGTGCGCCAGTCGCTGGTGTTCCTGGACATGCCGTGCATGCAGATGCCCGAGGCGTACATTGGTGGGGCGGCCAGCCTGTTCGAGGATTCCGGCAAGCTCAACGACAAGACCCGGCCGTTCCTGCAGGCGTTCATCGACAAGTTCGCAGCCTGGGTGAAGCTCAATCGCGCGGTCTGACTGGCTCAGGCTGCTGGGGCCGCTTTGCGGCCCCGGCATGCCTTGCGACGCTTACGACGCCTGCGGCATCTCGCCCTTGGCCAGGCGCCGGTTGATGTCGGCGATCACCTCGGGCAGCTCATTGATGGTGTCGATCAGGTAGTGCGGGCGCGAGCCTTCGAACAGCGCGTGGATGCGCTTGCGCTCGCTCTCCAGTTTTTCCGCGCTCAGGGCCCGGTAGCCTTCCCAGGTCAGGCCCAGGGCATTGCCCGAGCACACCAGGGCCACAGTCCACATGCCCGCGCGACGGCCTTCGAGGATGCCCGGCACGGTGTCGTCGACCTTGACGCAGGCGGCCACGTCGTCGATGCCCAGGGCGATCACGTTGGCCAGGGCCTGGGCCGGCCAAGGGCGGCCGTTCGGGGTTTCGTCGGTGGCCACCACGTGGTCGGCGACATAGCCGTTCTGCTTGGCCAGTTCCACCACCTTGTCCATCACCACCTTCGGGTAGCCCGAGCAGGAGCCGATCTTCAGGCCGTCCTTGCGCAGGCCGGTGAGGGTCTCCAGGGCGCCAGGGATCAGCGCCGAGTGCACGGCGATCTTCTCGATCTGCAAGGGCATGAAGCGTTCGTAGATGGCGGTGACGTCATCGTCGGTCGGGGTGCGGCCGAACACCTTGCGGTAGCGTTCGGCGATTTCCGGCTGGTTGCACAGGGTACGGATGTGGTCCCACTTGCCCATGCCCATCGGGCCGCGAGCTTCGTCGATGGAAACTTCGACATCGAACTCGGCGAAGGCCTCGACGAAGATCTGGGTCGGGGCGAAGGAGCCGAAGTCGACCACGGTGCCGGCCCAGTCGAGGATGGCGGCTTGCAGCTGGGTGGGGTTGCTGTAGTTCATGTGCGCGATTTCCTTGGGGTTCGGGTCGAGGGCGAAATTCAGATGTCCAGTACTTCCATTTCCCGCAGCACTTCGGCCACGGCATCGACGGCGGCCTGCATGCCATCGGGCCCGACCACGCCGATGCAACCGACGCGGAAGGTTTCCACCTGGGTCAGCTTGCCCGGATAGAGAATGAAGCCCTTGGCCTTGACCCGCTCGTAGAAGTCCTTGAACTGGTAGCGGGCATCGCGTGGGGCATGGAAGGTGACGATGATCGGAGCCTGGATCTCGGCCGGCAGGAAGCTGCGCAGACCAAGCTGGGCCATGCCGTCGAGCAGGGTCTTGCAGTTGTCGGCGTAGCGCTGGTGGCGGGCCGGCAGGCCGCCTTCCTCGCTGTACTGCAGCAGGGCCTCATGCAGGGCGGCGACCACGTGGGTCGGCGGGGTGAAGCGCCACTGGCCGGTCTTGGCCATGTACGCCTGCTGGTCCTGCAGGTCCATCGCCAGGGAGTGGGCGTTGCCTTCGGCGGCGGCCAGCGCGTTCTTCTCGGCGAAGACGAAGCCCATGCCCGGTACGCCTTCCAGGCATTTGCCGGAGGCAGCGATCAGCGCCTCGAACGGCACCTCGCGGGCATCGATCGGCAGGGCGCCGAAGGAGCTCATGGCGTCGATGACAAGGCGCTTGCCGTGGCGCTGGACTACCTGGGCGATCTCGGGCAGCGGGTTGAGGATGCCGGTGCTGGTCTCGCAGTGGATCAGCGCCACGTGGGTCACGGCAGGGTCGGTGGCCAGCAGGTGGTCGACGTCGGCAGCGGTGGTGGGTTGATCCTCGGCGGTCTCGAAGGTGCTGTAGGCGCGGCCCAGGACTTTGCAGATCTTCGCCAGGCGCTGGCCGTAGGCACCGTTGATCAGCACCAGGACCTTGCCGTCACGCGGTACCAGGGTACCGATCGCCGCTTCCACGGCGAAGGTGCCGCTGCCTTGCAGGGGGACGCAGTGGTGGCTGGCACTGCCGTTGATGATGGCCAGCAACTGCTCGCAGACGCTGGCGGTCAGTTGGTTGAAGTCGCGGTCCCAGGAACCCCAGTCCACCAGCATGGCTTGGCGGGTGCGGGACGAGGTGGTCAGTGGGCCGGGGGTCAGCAGGATCGGGGCATTGCTCATTCCGTTTTTCCTCGCAAGCGGGTGGGCTGAATCTACGGTGTGTAAGTTGCAATTTGCCGCCCCATCATTCAAATTGTTTGTCGTTATGCCAGCCATAAGTCAGGCCGATAGATATGAACTTGTTCCAGTTGCGTGCCTTCGATGCCGTGGCCCGCGAGGGCAGCTTCACCCGCGCTGCGGCGCGCTTGTTCATCAGCCAGCCGGCGGTGACCGGGCACGTCAAGGCCCTGGAAGAGCACTACCAGATCACCTTGCTGCGGCGCACCGCGCGCCGGGTCGAGCTTACCGAAGAGGGTACGCGGCTGGCGGCCATCACCCGCGCCATGTTCAGCCTGGCCGAGGAGGCCCAGGCCATGCTCGAGGCCAATCGCCAATTGCTCACCGGACGCCTGGAAGTCGCCGCTGATGGCCCGCACTGGATCATGTCGATGCTCGGCCTGCTGCGGGCGCGTTACCCGGGCATCACCGTCAACCTGCGCCTGGGCAATGCCCAGGAGACCCTGGCCGCATTGCTTTCGGAGCATGCCGACGTGGCCGTGCTGACCGAGGCCGAGCCGCGCAAGGGGCTGTACCTGCAGAGCCTGGGCGAGTCGCGCCTGTGTGCCCAACTGCCGGTCGGGCATCCCTGGGCGAGCGAGACGGGCGATCTGCCCATGGCTGAGCTGGACCGGCAGATCATGGTGTTGCGCGAGCCCAGCTCCATCACCCGGCGGACCTTCGACCAGGCTTGCGCACTGGCCAAGGTGCAGCCGCGGGTGCTGCTGGAGCTGGACAGCCGCGAAGCGGTCACCGAGGCGGTGGCGGCGCAGCTCGGCATCGGCATCGTCTCGTCGGTGGAGGTGGCCCATGATCCGCGGGTGGTGGCGCGGCCGCTGGCGGGCGATGGGCTGGTCAACCGGCACATGATCGGTTGCCTGGAGCGGCGTCGTGAACTGCGCTTGATCCAGACGTTCCTGGGGTTGGCTGCCAGCCTGTGAGGTGCCTGCAAGAGCGTGTGTGAGTGGACTTGCCTCAATGAGTGACACTGGGGCGCGAAGCGGCCCCAAATGGCACGGCTCCAGAACACTCACCGGCTGGCGTTTTTCCATGGCGGGCCTAAGATGGCCGGCTGAAACTACTGGCGCTGGATGGCCGATGAGCGAGAAAGACACCATTTCCATGCAACTGGTGCGTGAAGCCCTGTTGCAGACCTGCCCGGCGGGGCAAGCCGATGCGCCGCTGCTGGTCAGGGCGGGCATCGATGCATCCCTGCTCGACCTGCCCGAGGCGCGGGTGAGCGCCGAGGCCTATGCCCGGCTCTGGCGCTTGCTGGCGCGGCGCTGCAATGACGAATTCTTCGCCATGGACCCGCGTGGCCTGCGCAGTGGCAGCCTGGCCTTCCTGTGCCGTGCGAGCATGGCCCAAGCGACCCTCGGCGAGGGCCTGGAAACGGCCCTGGCGTTTCTCTCGCTGATGCTCGAGGACCTGCAGCCAAGCCTGGTGCGCCAACAGAGCCTGGCCGAGATCGTCATCGGCGAGCCTCGCGATACGCCGCGCCGCGCTTTCACTTACTTCACCCTGTGGATGATCATCCATGGCGTGACCTGCTGGCTGGCCGGGCGCCGTATCCCGATCCTCGCCATCGACCTGCGTTGCGCCGAGCCGCCGTTCTGCGACGACTACCGGGTGATGTTTTCCGAGAACCTGCAGTTCGACCGCCCACGCACACGCATGATCATCAGTGCCGACTGCCTGGGCCTGCCGCTGCGGCGCACCCAGGAGGAGCTGCAGCGTTTCCTCGCCGAGGCGCCTGGCAACATCCTGGTCAAGTACCGCGACCCGGCCAGCCTGGCCTGGCGCATCCGTGAGCAACTGCGGCGCGCCGACCCAGGCGCCTGGCCCGATGCCGAAGGCCAGGCCAGCGCCTTGTGCATCTCGGTCTCGACCCTGCGCCGTCGCCTGGGCGAGGAAGGCCAGACCTACCAAGGGCTCAAGGACAGCGTGCGGCGCGAGTTGGCCATCGCCTGGCTGGCCGATGTCGACCTGGGGCTTACCGAGATCGCCGAGCGTCTCGGCTTCGCCGACAGCAGCTCGTTCTACAAGGCCTTTCGCAAGTGGTTCGGTTGCAATCCTGGCCACTACCGTCATGTGATCCTGCAGGGGACTGCGCCCTAGGCCTGGCCGAGGATGTTCCCTTTCCCTCTGCTGCGCAGTGGGCGATTGCATCAGTGTCGAGCCTCCTTCGACCTGCGAGGATGCAGACATGACGCAACCCACTCCACCTTCACTTCCGCCAGCGCTTGCCAGCAAGCTGGCTTCCGCCACCGATGATTTCATCGCCGCGAAACTGCCGGACTGGTTGAAACGCGCATCCGCCGCACAGATCAATGCATTGCGCGATTGCTTCGAGGCCCACCGCCATAGCCAGGCGCAGGTGGCGGCGGCAACCGCCGGCCTGGTATCGCCACGGCAGTTCGCTGCCCAGCGGTTCACGGCCCTGTTGGCGGCCGATATCCCGCCGGGGTTCTCCCTCGATGATCTTGAATGGCTGGATGTAAGGCGTCGCTTCACGGTGAGCCCGGGCGGTGGCCTGCCCGAGGATGAGCCGCGTTATGTCCGCTTCCCGGCGTTGTTGCGACTGATGCAGGGCTTTCCCTCGGGCAACCCTTTCTACGAGGGCAGCGGCCTTGTCAAGAAGGGCGAAGAGACCGTGCTTTTCAGCTCGCTGGAGGATTTCACGCAACGTTGCCATGCCGAGGACGTGGGCAAGCAGTACCACGACCTGCTCGAGCGTCTGTTCACCCCGGTGGCCCAGCGGGCCCTGGCCCGCCACCAGCGTACGGCCTTCGCCCTGGCATGCGAGTTCGCCTCGCTCAAGGCACAGCTCGAGACGGTGCACCTGGCCGCCTTGCGGCGGTTGCTGGACGATGGGGCTGGCCAGGAGGAAGGGCTCGCACAGGCGTATGCCGGTGAGCTGCACATGTTGGGGGCCTCCGTTGCGCAGAGCTTGAAGATCCAGTTGCGCAGTGCCGATGGGGATAGTCTCGGGGTCGTGCTCTACCTGCCGAGTGACACTGAACAGCCCCTTCGCCATTTCGACTCGGTGTCAGGGATGAACGATTTCCTGGCGGCCGAGTTGCTCAAGGCGGATGGCCGCCAACGTTTCGCACGACTGATCGCCTTGAAGGACCGCCCAGGGTTCCTGGGGACGCTCGACAAGCGCCTGCTCGACGATGAGCCCGACCTGCAGTTGGAAGGTACGGTGGTCCATGGCGATATCTTCGCCACACTGGCGGCAAGCCAGGTCAAACGCATCGAGGACGATGTCCGCCTGCAGCTCGTTTCGAGCGCGGATGCCGATCATCTCGCCGCCGAAGCACGGCTCAACCAATGGAAGGAGATCGGCCTGGTCGCGCTGGGGCTGGCGGGTTTGGCCATTCCTGCGGTGGGCATGGTGCTGTTCGGCGAGTTGGTCGTGCAGACCCTCGGCCACGTCTACGAAGGGGCCGTCGATTGGCATGAAGGGCACCAGCACGAGGCGCTGGAGCATATGCTCGGGGTCGCGGAGGCCGTCGTCGTCACGGCGGCAACGGTTGCTGGTGTGAGCCTGGTGGCGCGCGGGTTCGCCCGCAGTGCTTTCGTCGACGCACTGGAGCCGGTGGGCACCGGGGAGGAGTCATCGCGCCTGTGGCATCGTGACTTGCAGGTCTACGCGTCGACCCCGGAAGACGCCACCCTTGGGGATGATGGGCTCTATGCCAGCGATACGCGCCGCTGGCTGCGTGTGGGCCAATGCTACTACGAGGCCCATCGCCCCGACGAGCACCAGGCCTGGCGTTTGCGCCATCCGCGAGGCGACGACGCCTTCGGGCCGCAGCTCGCGTTCAATGGCGAGCGTGCCTGGCGTCTTCGCCTCGAGCAGCCCAGGCAGTGGGATGACCGTGCCGACATGCTCGATCGCCTGTGGCCGCAGGACCCGCCCTTGGCTCCAGCCCGGGCCGAGCAGGTGTTGCGTGTGGCGGGCGTCGACAAGGAGGAATTGCGGGGTGTGCTGGTGGAGATGCGGCCTGCGCCGTTCAACCTGCGTGACACCTGGCTGCGATTCGCTGCGGATGCCCGGATCAGCCGCGAGCTCGATGCCCTCGATCAATCCGGCGGAGCTATCCAGGATCCGGCCATTCGCCAGTGGTGCGTGGCGCATCCGCAAGCGCAAGGGCTGGACGAGCAGGCGCTGGGCGCCTGGCTACGGGGGGACGCCTCGCACCTGCAAGGTGAATTGCTGGAGCACCTGGCGGCGCCTCTGTCGGCACAAGACGCCTTGGTGACGCTGGTTCGGCGCGATTTCCCCGGGCTCCCCGAGCGCTACGCCCGGGAGGCGGTACGTGACGTGGATCCCGCCCTGCGCGAAGTGGCCCAGGTCGAGGCGCGTGTGCCACTGGCGGTCGCCAGGAAGGCACGGACCCTGCTGCGGCTGACCAGGGTGAACCGCGCCTTGGAGGGCCTGTTCCTGCGCAGCACCTACACCAATGGCACCGGGGAACTGGTCATCGCCTTGCTGCGGCGACTGTCCAGATGGCCGCGCGCGATCAACCTCGAGTTGCGTGAAGGGTCGGAGAGTGGCCGTCTTTTGGCCGTACTGAACCCTCAAGGCGCACCCGAGGGGCGCGTGGTCCTGGTTCACCGGCAAGGCCGCTTCCACCTTTACGACAGCCATGGGCTGGAGCATGAAGCGCAGGTAGGCGAGCCTGCGGGCATCTTCCAGGCATTGGTGGCACTGCTGCGCCCGACCGACCTGCAGCGGTTGGGCCTTTCTGGCGACGACCCGGCAGAAGGCTTGCGGTTGAAGCTGATCGAAGGCTTGCCCGCCGAACGCAAGGATATTCTGAACCTGCTTGGCTGGCGCGACGGCACGCCTTGGTTCAACCCCGGCAAGCGCCTGCCCGATGGGCGCGTGGGTTATCCGCTCGGCGGCAATGTATCGAGACGGGAAACCTCTACCAGTGTGCTCAGGGGCCGCATCCGTGCCCTTTACCCACGGCTCAATGACCGGGAGGTCGATCGCTACCTGGAAAGGCTGCTGTTGCAAAGTGGCTCGCCTTTCGAGAGCTTGCTTGCCCAGGAGCGCAACTACGCGCAGCTCGAAAGTGCCTTGTCGCAGTGGATGGCGGATGGGCGCACAGCGGAGCGGTATGCCTCGCGGCGGCAGTTCGCGGCTCGCCTGCTGGCGGCGTGGCGCTACGAGGGGGCCGGTGGGCTGGCCAGCGACATGACCCTGGAGCTGAGCGGTTGGCACATTGGCCAGTTGCCGGAATTACCGGCGGGCAGCGACTTTTCCCATATCACCGAATTGGTGATGGCGGGGGCGGCGCTGGAAGAGGTTCCCGCGGGTTTCCTGCAGTGCTTCACCTCCTTGCGCACTTTGAGCCTGGGCAACAACCGTTTGACCTCCATCCCCTCGGCCATTGGCCAACTGACCCAATTGCGTACGTTGCGCCTGATGTCCAATCGAATCCGCATGAGCCCCTCTGGCGCCGATGCCTTGTCTGCGTTACCGAACCTGCGCGTGCTCGACCTGAGTCGCAACCCTTTGCGTTCAGCGGCACTGCGCTTCCAGTCGTTGCCCAACCTGTCGGTACTGCGTTTGAAACACTGCCGGTTGATCAGCGTGCCCAGGGGGCTGGAGCGGTGCAGGCTGTTGACGGTCGTCGACCTCAGCGACAACGAGATCGATACATTGCCACCTGAGCTGCTGCAAGCGCCCTGGTCTTTCAGAAGCCGCTTCAACCTGCTGCGCAATCCCTTGGCGCACCAGGAGTACGCGCGGTTGTATACGAGCGACCCGTATGACGCTGTCCGGGCCAGCGAAGTGGACGTGGCCAGCGCCAGGAGCCTGTGGCTTGCCGTCGGCGATCCCGACCAGTTCGCGGCACGTTCGGCGCTGTGGAACCGCTTGGTGCAAGACCCCGACAGCACGGACCTGCTGCAGTTGCTGGCCAATCTCACCCAAACCAGCGACTTCACCCACGCCAGGGCCTACCTCACCGAGCAAGTCTGGGGTGTGCTTGACGCCGTGGAACAGGATACCGACCTTCGCCAGGCGGTGTTCGCCCACGCTCGCGAGCAACTGGGTTGCCATGACAGTACCGCGGAGCGCTTCAGCCGCGTGCAACTGCAGATCCTGGTGCACAACGCCAACCTGCAGGGCGCTGCCGGACGATCGGGGCAAGGATTGCTGGACCTGGGGCGGCGTCTGTTTCGCCTGGAGGCCTTGGAAGGCTTCGCTCACCAGGATGCCGCGCAGCGGCTGGCGAGCGACCCGGATACCGATGTCCTGGAGGTCATCCTCGGCTACCGGGTGCGTCTGGCCCATGCCCTCGACCTGCCTTCCCAGCCGCGTACGATGAGGTTCGAGCGCCTTGCCGAAATCACTCCCGAACTCGAGCAGGCAGCGCTCGCCTCGGTCCGGGGCGCGGAGGCGACCGATGCCCTGGCCGAAAGCATCGCCGAACGGGACTTCTGGCGTACCTACCTGGAGCGACGGCACGCGGCAGCCTTCGCTGCGATCGGCGAGGACTTCGCCGCGCGGGGTTCCGAGCTCGACAGCCTGAGCACGGCCCTGACGAGCCAGGACTACACGGATCGATGGCAGGTACTGATGATGGAGCGGCAATCGGCCGAGCATCGCCTGGTCCTGCAACTGACCCGTGAGGCCCTGGAGGAGGGCGTGCCCGAGGCAGGCCAATTCGCTCAAACCGTTTGACAGCTTTGGCCATTGCCCCCAGCGCCGACCGGCGCGAACATCGTCAGACCGAGGGTGCCACTCCAACAATAAGAAACCAGGAGTCTGACGATGCGCGATTACGCCGAGGCCGTCCGTTCGTTCAACCATCGCAGTGCCGTCGAGGCGGCACTGCATGGCACGCTGGACGCGCTCAATGCCTGTGTCGAATGCTGCGACCGCCATGCCGGCAGTGGCCGGGTCGCGCTGATCTGGGAAGACCGCGAGGGTAACAGCGCACGCTACACCTTCGAGCAACTGCAAGGGCTGGCGGCGCGCTTCGCCAATGTGCTTGGCCAGCAAGGCGTAGGCCCCGGCGACCGAGTTGCCGGCCTCATGCCACGCACTCCAGAGCTGCTGGTGACCATCCTTGCCACCTGGCGCCTGGGTGCGGTGTACCAGCCGCTGTTCACCGCCTTCGGCCCCAAGGCCATCGAGCACCGGCTCGAACAGTCCCATGCGCGCGTGGTGGTCACCGACCGCGGCAACCGCCACAAGCTCGACCAGGTCACGGGGTGCCCGACCCTCATCACCGTCGGGGCCAGCGCTGGCGAGCTGGACTTCCACCAGGCGCTGGAGAGTGCTGACAGCACATGCGAGCCCGTGCCACGCAAGGGCGACGATCCCTTCCTGCTGATGTTCACCTCGGGTACCACCGGGCCTGCCAAGCCACTCGAGGTACCGCTCAAGGCCATCGTCGCCTTCCAGGGCTACATGCGCGATGCCATCGACCTGCGTCCCGAGGACAACTTCTGGAACCTGGCCGACCCGGGATGGGCCTACGGGCTTTATTACGCCGTCACCGGCCCGTTGTCCCTGGGCCACGCCACCACCTTCTACGACGGGCCGTTCAACGTCGAGAGCTGCGCGCGGATCATCGACAAGCTGAACATCAGCAACCTGGCCGGATCGCCTACCGCCTACCGTCTGCTGATCGCCGCCGGCAGCGAGTTCTCGACACCGATCAAGGGCCGCCTGCGGGTGGTCAGCAGCGCCGGCGAGCCGCTCAACCCGGAAGTGATCCGCTGGTTCGCCGACGAGCTGGGGGTGACCATCCATGACCATTACGGCCAGACCGAACTGGGCATGGTCTTGTGCAACCATCATGGCCTGAAGCACCCGGTGCACCTGGGTTCGGCCGGCTTCGCCATTCCCGGCCACCGCATCGTCGTGCTGGACGAGCAGGCCAACGAACTGTCCGCCGGGCAGCCGGGCATCCTCGCGGTGGACCGCGAGCAATCGCCGCTGTGCTGGTTCGCGGGTTACCACGGGCTGCCGACCAAGGCCTTCGTCGGCAAGTACTACCTCAGCGGCGATACCGTCGAGCTCAACGATGACGGCAGCATCAGCTTCGTCGGCCGCAGCGACGACGTGATCACCACCTCTGGCTACCGGGTCGGGCCGTTCGATGTGGAAAGTGCGTTGATCGAGCACCCGGCGGTGATCGAGGCGGCGGTGATCGGCAAGCCCGATCCGGAGCGCACCGAGCTGATCAAGGCCTTCGTGGTGCTCGCCCCGGGCCATGTCGGCAGCGCCGAGCTGGAAGAGACCCTGCGCCAGCATGTCCGCCAGCGCCTCTATGCCCACGCCTATCCCAGGGAAATCGAATTCGTCAGCGACTTGCCCAAGACCCCGAGCGGCAAGCTGCAACGCTTCATCCTGCGCAACCAGGAAATCGCCAAACAACAGGACGCGCCGGCCCCGCGTGCCAGCGCCTGAAGGAAAAACATCATGCAGATAGCCAACAAACATTTCATCGTCAGCGGCGCGGCCTCCGGGCTTGGCGCTGCCACCGCGCAGATGCTGGTCGAGGCCGGCGCCAAGGTGATGCTGGTCGACCTCAATGCTGCGGCAGTCGAGGCCAAGGCCCGCGAGCTGGGTGAACAGGCGCGTTTCGCCGTGGCCGACATCAGCGACGAACAGGCCGCCCAGGCGGCGGTGGATGCCGCCGTCAGCGCGTTCGGCAGCCTGCACGGGCTGGTCAACTGCGCCGGCATCGTCGGCGCCGAGAAGGTTCTGGGCAAACAAGGACCCCATGGCTTGGCGAGTTTCGCCAAGGTCATCAATGTCAACCTGCTGGGCAGCTTCAACCTGCTGCGCCTGGCGGCGGCAGCCATGGCCGAAGGCGCGGCCGACGAGGAGGGCGAGCGCGGCGTGATCATCAACACCGCGTCCATCGCCGCCTACGACGGGCAGATCGGCCAGGCTGCCTATGCCGCCTCCAAGGGCGCCATCGCCAGCCTGACCCTGCCGGTGGCGCGGGAGCTGGCGCGTTTCGGCATCCGCGTGATGACCATCGCCCCAGGCATCTTCGAGACGCCGATGATGGCTGGCATGCCCCAGGAGGTGCGTGACTCCCTGGCCGCCGGCGTACCGTTCCCGCCGCGTTTGGGCCGTGCGCAGGAGTACGCCGCGCTGGCCCGTCATATCATCGAGAACAGCATGCTCAACGGCGAGGTGATCCGCCTCGACGGTGCCCTGCGCATGGCTGCCAAGTAAGGAGTAAGCGAACATGACTCTCGCCAACGACCCGATCGTCATCGTCAGCGCCGTGCGCACGCCCATGGGTGGCCTGCAGGGCGACCTGAAAAGCCTGAGCGCCCCGCAACTGGGCGCCGCCGCCATCCGTGCCGCGGTCGAGCGTGCCGGCATCGACGCCGGCAGCGTCGAGCAGGTGCTGTTCGGCTGCGTGCTGCCGGCCGGCCTCGGCCAGGCACCGGCGCGCCAGGCCGCCCTGGGCGCGGGCTTGGACAAGCACACCACCTGCACCACCCTGAACAAGATGTGCGGCTCGGGCATGCAGGCGGCGATCATGGCCCATGACCTGCTGCTGGCCGGCAGTGCCGAGGTGGTGGTGGCCGGCGGCATGGAAAGCATGACCAACGCGCCTTACCTGCTGGACAAGGCCCGTGGCGGATACCGCATGGGCCATGGCAAGATCATCGACCACATGTTCATGGACGGCCTGGAGGACGCCTACGACAAGGGTCGCCTGATGGGCACCTTCGCCGAGGATTGCGCCCAGGCCAACGGCTTCAGCCGCCAGGCCCAGGACCAGTTCGCCATCGCCTCGCTGACCCGCGCCCAGGAGGCGATCAGCAGCGGCCGTTTCGCCGCCGAGATCGTCCCGGTGGAAGTCACCGAAGGCAAGGACAAGCGCATCGTCAAGGATGACGAGCAGCCACCGAAGGCGCGCCTGGACAAGATCCCGCAACTGCGCCCGGCCTTTCGCGAAGGTGGCACGGTCACGGCGGCCAACTCCAGCTCCATTTCCGACGGCGCCGCGGCGCTGGTGCTGATGCGCCGCTCGCACGCCGAGCAGCGTGGCCTCACGCCCCTGGCGGTGATCCACGGCCATGCGGCTTTCGCCGACGCACCGGCGCTGTTCCCCACCGCCCCCATCGGAGCCATCGACAAGCTGGTCAAGCGCGTCGGCTGGAACCTGTCGCAGGTGGACCTGTTCGAGATCAACGAGGCCTTCGCCGTGGTCACCCTGGCCGCGATGAAGCACCTCGACCTGCCCCACGAGAAGGTCAACATCCACGGCGGCGCCTGCGCCCTGGGCCACCCGATCGGCGCCTCGGGTGCACGGATCCTGGTGACCCTGCTTTCGGCCCTGCGCCAGAACAACCTGCGCCGTGGCGTGGCGGCCATCTGCATCGGCGGTGGCGAGGCCACGGCCATGGCCGTCGAATGCCTGTATTGAGGTGAGACCATGCTGGTATCTGACGAACAACAACAGATCGCCGACGCCGTTCGCGCCTTCGCCCAGGCGCGCCTGAAACCGTTCGCCGAGCAATGGGACAAGGCGCACAGCTTCCCTCGCGAGGCCATCCGGGAAATGGCCGATATGGGCCTGTTCGGCATGCTGGTGCCGGAGCAGTGGGGCGGCAGCGACACCGGCTACGTGGCCTATGCCATGGCCCTTGAAGAGATCGCCGCGGGCGACGGCGCCTGCTCGACCATCATGAGCGTGCACAACTCGGTGGGGTGCGTGCCGATCCTGCGCTTTGGCAGCGACCAGCAGAAGGCGACCTTCCTCGCCCCATTGGCCAGCGGCGAGATGCTCGGTGCCTTCGCCCTGACCGAGCCCCAGGCCGGCTCCGATGCCAGCAGCCTGAAGACCCGGGCGCGCCTGGACGGTGACCACTACGTGCTCAACGGCAGCAAGCAGTTCATCACCTCCGGGCAGAACGCTGGCGTGGTGATCGTCTTCGCCGTCACCGACCCGGATGCCGGCAAGCGTGGCATCAGCGCCTTCATCGTGCCGACCGACTCGCCCGGCTACCAGGTGGCGCGGGTCGAGGACAAACTTGGCCAGCATGCCTCCGACACCTGCCAGATCGTCTTCGACGAGGTGCGCGTGCCGGTGGCCAACCGCCTGGGCGATGAGGGCGAGGGCTACAGGATCGCCCTGGCCAACCTCGAAGGTGGGCGCATCGGCATCGCCGCCCAGTCGGTGGGCATGGCCCGCGCTGCGTTCGAGGTGGCGCGCGACTATGCCAACGAGCGGCAGAGTTTCGGCAAGCCGCTGATCGAACACCAGGCCGTGGCCTTCCGCCTGGCCGACATGGCCACGCGCATCGCCGTGGCCCGGCAAATGGTACTGCATGCCGCGGCGCTGCGCGACGCTGGGCGTGCGGCGCTGGTGGAAGCCTCCATGGCCAAGCTGTTCGCCTCGGAAATGGCCGAAAAGGTCTGTTCGGACGCCTTGCAGACCCTCGGCGGATATGGCTATCTGAGCGACTTCCCGCTGGAGCGGATCTACCGCGACGTCCGGGTCTGCCAGATCTACGAGGGCACCAGCGACATTCAGCGCATGGTCATTGCGCGCAATCTTTGAAGGAGCAGTCTGCATGGCATTCGAAACCATCCTGTTGGACATCCACGGCAAGGTCGGCCTGATCACCCTCAACCGGCCCCAGGCGCTCAATGCCCTGAACGCGCAGATCGTCGGCGAGATCAACCAGGCCCTGGACCAGCTCGAACGTGATCCGAACATCGGCTGCGTGGTCATCACCGGTTCTGCCAAGGCGTTCGCCGCGGGTGCCGACATCAAGGAGATGGCCGAGCTCAAGTATCCGCAGATCTATGTCGATGACCTGTTCAGCGACGCCGACCGCATCGCCAACCGGCGCAAGCCGATCATCGCCGCGGTATCCGGCTTCGCCCTGGGCGGTGGCTGCGAGCTGGCGATGATGTGCGACTTCATCCTCGCCGCCGACAACGCCAAGTTCGGCCAGCCGGAGATCAACCTCGGCGTGCTGCCGGGCATGGGTGGTACCCAGCGCTTGACCCGCGCGGTGGGCAAGGCCAAGGCCATGGAGCTGTGCCTGACCGGTCGCCTGATGGGCGCCGAGGAAGCCGAGCGCGCCGGCCTGGTGGCCCGCGTGGTACCCCAGGCCGAACTGCTGGAGGAGGCGTTGAAGGTCGCAGCGACCATCGCCAGCAAGTCGATCCCGGTGAGCATGATGGTCAAGGAAAGCGTCAACCGCGCCTTCGAGGTCACCCTGAGCGAGGGTGTGCGCTTCGAGCGCCGGGTGTTCCACGCCGCTTTCGCCACCGAGGACCAGAAGGAAGGCATGGCCGCCTTCATCGCCAAGCGTGAGGCGCAGTTCAAGGACCGTTGAGGTCACGGCGCGGGTAAATGAACGCTGGGGCCGCTACACGGCCCTGTCGCGACACAAGGCCGCCCCCACATCTATGGCGCTCGATTGTAGAACAGCGCCGTAGATGTGGGGGCGGCCTTGTGTCGCGAAAGGGCTGCGCTCCCCTGCGGGGCGAGAAAGCCCAAGGCACGCTTACCCCACGCCCATTCGCCGCCCCGTAGACTGCCGATGGGCGGAATCCAGGCCATTTCGGTCAAATTCCCCCGTCGTGCCTGTTGCCCCATGCGACGCAGCGTCTTAGACTGCCGCCCCCTGTAGAAAAGTGCCGGTTGGCGCTTGAAGAATTCCGCTGCCGGCGAGCCATCGCCGGCGGTACCCGAATCGCCCAAATGCACATATTTTCATAGAGAAATCGATGACCAAGGAACAGTTGCTGGCCATGTCGGCCGATGACTACATGAACGCCGATCAACTGGCGTTCTTCGCTGAGCTGCTGCAGGCGATGAAAGTCGAGACCCAGGAGCGCATCGAGCTGAGCCGCAATACCATCGAGAGCCTGGATACCCCTTCGGATCCGGCCGACGTGGCTTCGGTGGAAGAAGAACGCCACTGGCTGGTCAATGCCATCGAGCGCGACCAGCGCCTGTTGCCGCAGTTGGAGATGGCCCTGGGCCGCATCGCCGATGAAAGCTTCGGCTGGTGCGACGACAGCGGCGAGCCGATCGGCCTGCAGCGCCTGCTGATCAGCCCGATCACCAAGTACTGCATCGAAGCCCAGGAGCGTCACGAGCAGCTCGACCGCCACCAGCGCCAGATCTGACCGACACCCTGGTGCCAGGCCCCACGGAGCGATCCGTGGGGCCTTTGCGTTTCCGATGCCTGCATCAGGCTTCGGCCTTTATTGCCGTGGATGCAATACAGCTATACCCAAGTAGGATTTTTCCGCGATCTGGGCAGGCGTATGATGACGACATAGTTAGGCAGCTAATTAAATTCCGGAGGGGATGATGAGTAGCCGAATCGATGTCGCCGTGATGATTGGCTCTGGCGTGCCTGCCACCCTGCAGGCCCTGGGCAAGCGCGTCTGCTGGGTCGTGCTGGTCGATGGCGAGCGCCGTGGTACGGCGTTCGCCACGCGCGGGGAGGCACTGGAGTGCCAGGCGGCCTGGTTGGCACAGCTGGAAAAAGGGCAGGCGGCCTGAGTCGAGGCCCTAGGTTGCGTGCCAGAGGCAAGAAATGTGTTGGGCCTCTCGACGGATTTCGGTGTTTTCGTGCATATTCCTTCCCCTGTAATGCGCTGATGAATACCGGACCCATTCTGCCGAGGGGCCTGGAACTTTCTATTGCATCTTTTCTGGCAGTTCGGTTGTCAGTTATTACGTGTCCCGGTTGGGAAACAGCCGAAAAACCGTCTTGAGGCCTTGGCTGGCACGCTGGAGTAACGATTCCTGCCTGTCGCGTCGCCTGCCTGCACAGACGTTTCGCGCATCGCTTCATTAGTCTTTTCAGACAACGACTTGAAATGAGTGTGTCTCCCCGGCGTTCGGGTGGGCGCGTGTAACCGATTTGAGGAACTCTTCATTGGCAGTCAGTACTCTGGATACCCACGCATTGTTTGCCCTGGGCGATTTGCGGGCCAAGTTGGTCAAGCTGTTCCAAGGGCGTTTCGTGTATGTCACCGAGCAGGGACCCGATGGCCTGTACATGGCTGAGATCGATACGGGCAGTGCCTTGGTGGTCGATGACAAGCAGCGCCTGGAGCTCAAGGTGGGCGATCACTTCCGCGCCGCGGTGTTGCCCAGCCGTGAAGGTGGCAAGCTGGAGCTGCGTTTTCGTGAAATAAAGCTGAATGTCTACGGTGTTGGCGACTATGCCTTCGTCTCGGTGCCGGAGGGTGAGGGCATCGTGTTCCGTGAAGGCCACGGCGTGATGCTGGTGTTCGCGGCCCGGCAGCAGGTGCAGGAAGGCCTGGGCAAACTGCTCAAGGCGGTGACGGGCAAGGTCGCCAAGTGGCGCAAGGGCGAGTTGACCACCTTCAAGGCCAGCGAATGAGCGACGAGTTGCCTGTGGGGCGGGCGGCCTTCCATCGCCGGCACCAGGCCCAGGCGACCGCCTTGGCCGAGCGACTGTTGGCGCAGCGTGAGGCGCTGGGCAGCACCTGGCTGGCCTGGGTAGCCGGCCAGCTGTATCGGCTCAGCCCGCCCGAATATGCGGCCATGGTGCGGCGCGAATTGCAGCGCCTGAGCCAGGGATAGGGTTGCCAGCGCATCGTTGCAGTGCCAGGGCTGGCCTATTGGCGGTCCTAAGCCCACACCCACATCGTTCAGCTCCCACCATTGCGCCCGCTGCTGACCTCCGCAGGCACATCTTCGCCCGCGGTGCGCTTGCGAAACAGCGCCGCCCGGGCCAGCAGCAAGGTGGTGACCGGCACCGTGATCGACAGCAGCACGGGGATCAGCCAGGCATGCAGCACCGGCCCTTGCTTGAGCCATGAGAAATACAGGATCGACGCCAGGCAGACGCTCCAGGCGCCGATGGTCGAGGCCAGTGCCGGTGGATGCATGCGCTGGAAGTAGTCTTTCAGGCGAACCAGGCCAATGGCGCCGATCAGGGCGAACAGGCTGCCGGTGAGCAGCAGCGCGGCCGTGGCCAGCTCCAGCCAGAAGGGTAGTTCGATGGTTTCGCTCATTCGATCACCTCGCCACGCAGGAGGAACTTGGCCAGGGCGAAGGAGCCGACGAAGCCGAACAGGGCGATCAGCAGGGCGCCTTCGAAATAGGTGTCGCTGGCATAGCGGATGCCCAGCACCAGCATCATCAGCATGGCCAGGATGTACAGGTAGTCCAGCGCCAGGACTCGGTCCTGGGCGGAGGGACCGCGGAACAGCCGGACCAGCGCCAGGGCCATGGCGCTGGCGAAGATGAACAGGCTGGCGAGGACGGCATTGGCAAGCAGGCCTGTCATTCGAAGATCTCCATCAGCGGGCGTTCATAGGTGTTCTTGAAATGCTCGATGAAGGCCGCTTCGTCCTCCAGGTCGAACACATGGATCAGCAGGACGCTGCGGTCCAGGGCCAGCTCCGACCAGACCGTGCCGGGCACCACCGTGGTGATCATCGACAGCGCCGCCAGGCCGTGGGCATCGCGCAGGGCCAGGGGAATGTGGACGAAGGCAGAGCGCGGCGGGCGCCGCTTGGCGCACAGCACGCCACGGGCGACCTGCAGGTTGGAAAGGATCACGTCGAGGCCGACCAGGCAGATCAAGCGGGCGACGACCAAGGGCCGCCGCACATGGGCATGCTTTGGCCGCAGCGGCGCCATCAGCAGCGGGGCGAGAAAGCCCAGTGCAGCGCCGAGCAGCAGGTTGCCGGGGCTGACCGAGAGATTGAGCAGCAACCACAGCGCGAACAGCGACAGGGACAGCAGCGGGGCGGGGAACAGTCGTCTCATGGCTGCACCTGTTCGTCGAGCGTGGTAGGGCCGGGTACCGGGCGGGTGGCCATCACCGCCCGGATATAGGCGTCGGGTGCCTGCAGGCTGGCTGCCGTGTCCTGGGTGTAGCGCAGCAGCGGTTCGGCCCGCACGCTCAGGACCATGCACAGGCCCAGGAGGATCACGATCGGCAGGCACTCGTAGCGCCGCAGCAGGGGCGAGGGGCGCTCCTCGGGTTTCCAGAAGCGCTGGATGCCCACTCGCCCGAAGGCGATCATCGAGGCCATGCCCGAGAGGATCAACAGCGCCACCAGGCCCCAGCCGGAGAGCGACAGCGCTTGTCCGGCCGGCATGCCCAGGCCTTGTGGGTTGAACAGGGCGCTGATCAGGCTCAGTTTGCCGATGAAGCCCGACAGCGGCGGCATGCCGATGATCAACAGGGCGCAGGCGATGAAGCTTAGGCCGAGGAACGCCATGGTCCAGGGAATGATCTGGCCGATCACTGCCTTTTGCTCGTCGTCCAGGTTGATGCCCTTGGGCGGGTGCAGCGATTCCAGCGGTGGCGGGATCGCGTCTTCCTCATCGTCCAGCGGCGCCTCGTTGGCCGAGCGCGAACGTTCGATCAGCTCGGCGAGCAGGAACAGGGCGCACAGGGCCAGGCTCGAGCTCACCAGGTAGAACAACGCACCGCCGGTCAGGATCGGTTGGCCGAAACCGATGGCCCCCAGCAGGGTGCCGGCGGAAACCAGGATGCTCAGGGCGGCCAGGCGCTCCAGGCGCTGGGCGGCGAGAATGGCGATCGCCGCGACGGCCAGGGTGGCCAGGCCGCCATAGACCAGCCACTGCCCACCGAAGTGCGCCGAGGCGCCGGCCTGCCCGGAGAACAGCAAGGTCCATAGGCGCAGCACCGCGTACAGGCCGACCTTGGTCATGATGGCGAACAGCGCCGCGACCGGCGCGCTGGCCGAGGCATAGGCCGGCACCAGCCAGAAGTTCAGCGGCCAGATGCCGGCCTTGACCAAAAAGGCCATGGCCAGGATCGCCGCGCCGGCGTGCAGCAGGCCGCGATCGGCCTCCGGTACCAGGGGGATCTTCAGGGCCAGATCGGCCATGTTCAGGGTGCCGGTCACGCCGTAGAGCATGGCGGCCCCCACCAAAAACAGCGACGAGGCGAACAGGTTGACGGCAATGTAGTGCAGGCCGGCCTTGACCCGTGCCCGCCCCGAGCCGTGCAGCAGCAGGCCGTAGGAGGCCGCCAGCAGGACTTCGAAGAACACGAACAGGTTGAACAGGTCGGCGGTCAGGAAGGCGCCGTACAGGCCCATCAGCTGGATCTGGAACAGCGCATGGAAGCTGGCGCCGGCGCCATCCCAGCGGGCTCGGGCGAACAACAGTGCGCTGACGCCGATGGTCCCGGTCAGGCTCAGCAGCAGCGCGGACAGGTGGTCCAGCACCAGCACGATGCCGAAGGGCGCCGGCCAGTTGCCCGGCAGGTAGACGCCGATCGACTCGGCCTGACCCTGGCTGCGTACCCACAGCAGCAAGGTGATGGCGATGCACAGACCGGCCAGGGTGGACAGCAGGTTCAGGCGCGCCTTGAGCGGGCGGTGCTTTTCGCCGAGCAGCAGCATCAGGGCCGCGGTCACCAGCGGCAGCAGGATGGGGGCGATGATCAGTTGGTTCATCCCGCTCATTCCTCACGCTCCCGGCCGTCGACATGGTCGGTACCGGTGAGGCCGCGCGAGGCGAGCAGTACCACCAGGAACAGCGCGGTCATGGCGAAGCTGATGACGATGGCGGTCAACACCAGGGCCTGGGGCAGCGGGTCGGTGTAGTGCAGCAGGTCCTGGGGCACGCCGTCCTTGATGATCGGCTCTTTGCCGATGAACAGGCTGCCCATGCTGAAGATGAACAGGTTGACGCCGTAGGAGAGCAGGCACAGGCCCATGATCACCTGGTAGGTGCGTGGGCGCAGGACCAGCCAGACCCCGGAGGCGGCCAGGACACCGATGGCGATTGCGATGACTTCTTCCATCAGGCGGCTCCTGCTTGGCTGGACTTGGGCGCGGTGCCCGGGCGGTGGGCGCGCACCGACTGGTGCGCCAGGGCGGTGAGGATCAGCAGGGTGGCACCGACCACCACGGTGTAGACGCCGACGTCGAAGAACAGTGCGCTGGCCACGTGCACGTCACCCAGCAGCGGCAGGTGCAGGTGGGCGGTGTGGGTGGTCAGGAACGGATAGCCCAGGGCCATCGCGCCGCCGCCGGTCAGGGTCGCGCAGAGCAGGCCCGTGCCCATCCAGCGCAGCGGGCGCAGGCTCATCTGCGCCTCGACCCACTGGGTGCCGGCGACCATGAACTGGAGGATGAACGCCACCGACATCACCAGGCCGGCGACGAAGCCGCCACCCGGCTGGTTGTGGCCACGCATGAACAGGTACATCGACACCACGAAGGCGATCGGCAGCAGCAGGCGCACCAGCGCGGCCGGCACCATCATGAAGCCCAGCGCGGTGTCGGTGGCGTGGCGCGGGTTGATCAGGTCGGTGACCAGGTCTGGCGCCAACTGGCGCTGCTGGGCAGGCAACTGCATGCTTTCCTTCGGAGGGCGGAAGCGTCGCAGCAGGGCGAACACGGTCAGGGACACGGCCACCAGCACGGTGATCTCGCCCAGGGTGTCGAAGCCGCGGAAGTCCACCAGCATGACGTTCACCACGTTGGTCCCGCCGCCCTGGGGCAGGGCCCGGCTCAGGTAGAAGGACGAGATGTCGTTGGGCGTCGGCCGGGTCAGCATGGCATAGGAGAGCAGCGCCATGCCGCCGCCGACCAACACCGCCAGCAACAGGTCGCGTAGGCGCCGCAGACGGGCGCGGTCCTGGCTGCCGGGCAGGGGCGATACGCCTTCGATACGCCGTGGCAGCCAGCGCAGGCCGAGCAGGATCAGCACTGTGGTCACCACCTCCACCACCAACTGGGTGAGGGCCAGGTCCGGAGCGGAGAACCAGACGAAGGTGATGCAGGTCATCAGGCCACAGACACTGACCATGATCAGCGCCGCCAGGCGGTGGTACTTGGCTTGCCAGGCAGCCCCGATGGCGCAGGCGATGGCGATCAGCCAGAGCGCGACGAACACCCCGGAGCCCGGGATCTTCGGGCGATCGCCCCAGGTGATGCCGCTGTACAGCATGGGCAGCAGGCCGGCCAGGAACGCGGCGACCACCAGCATGAACAGCTGGCTCTGCAGGCGTCGGCTGGTCAGCAGCCCCTCGATGCGCCGGGCCAGCAGCATCAGGCGCACCAGGCCCTGTTCGAACAGGCGCTTGCCGTTGAAGCGCTCGATCAGCGGCGGATGGGGGAAGCGGCCGCGGCGCAGTTGCTTGCGCAGCAGCAGGTAGAGCACGATGCCGCCGCTCATGGCGATCAGGCTCATGATCAGCGGGGCGTTCCAGCCGTGCCAGATGGCCAGGCTGTATTCCGGCAGGGTGCCGCCGACCACCGGCAGGGCAGCGGCGGCCAGCAGCGGGCCGACCGACTGGGCCGGGAAGATGCCCACCACCAGGCAGGTCAGTACCAGCAGTTCTACTGGCGCGCGCATCCAGCGCGGTGGCTCGTGGGGGATGTGCGGCAGGTCCTGGGCGGTGGGGCCGAAGAACACGTCGACGGTGAAGCGCAACGCGTAGGCCACGCTGAAGGTACCGGCCAGGGTGGCGATGACCGGGAGGGTGGCCTCGACCCAGGCCGTGGAGGAGATGAACACCGTTTCGGCGAAGAACATCTCCTTGGACAGGAATCCGTTCATCAGTGGCACCCCGGCCATCGAGGCACTGGCCACCATGGCCAGGGTGGCGGTGAACGGCACCAGCCGGAACAGCCCGCTCAGGCGGCGGATGTCGCGGGTGCCGCTCTCGTGGTCGATGATGCCGGCGGCCATGAACAGCGAGGCCTTGAAGGTGGCGTGGTTGAGGATGTGGAACACCGCGGCCACCGCCGCCAGCGGGCTGTTCAGGCCGAGCAGCAGGGTGATCAGGCCCAGGTGGCTGATGGTCGAGTAGGCCAGCAGGCCTTTGAGATCGTTCTGGAACATGGCGGCGAAGGCGCCCAGCAGCAGGGTCAGGGCGCCGGCACCGCCGACGATCCAGAACCACTCCTCGCTGCCCGACAGCACCGGCCACAGGCGCGCCAGCAGGAATACCCCGGCCTTGACCATGGTCGCCGAGTGCAGGTAGGCGGAGACGGGGGTAGGCGCCGCCATGGCATGGGGCAGCCAGAACTGGAAGGGGAACTGGGCGCTCTTGCTCAGGGCGCCGATCAGGATCAGCGGCAGCAGCACCGGGTACAGCGCATGCTGGCGGATCGTCTCGCCGGCTGCCAGGACCTTGTCCAGGTCGTAGCTACCGACCACGTGGCCGAGCAGCAGCGCGCCCACCAGCAGGCACAGGCCGCCGGCACCGGTGACCATCAGCGCCATGTAGGCGCCGCGGCGGGCGTCGGCGCGGTGGTGCCAGTAGCCGATCAAGAGGAAGGAGAACAGGCTGGTCAGCTCCCAGAAGAACACCAGCTGGATCAGGTTGCCGGAGATCACCAGGCCGAGCATGGCGCCCATGAACGCCAGAAAGAAGGCGAAGAAGCGCGGCACCGGGTCCTGCGGCGACATGTAGTAGCGCGCATAGAGCGAGACCAGGGTGCCGATGCCCAGCACCAGCAGGGAGAACAGCCAGGCGAAGCCGTCCATGCGCAGCACCAGGTTCAACCCCAGGCTGGGCAACCAGAGGAATTCCTCACGGATGACGCCCCCATGGGCGACCTGCGGGTACAACAGGGCGACCTGGACGGTACCGACCAGGGCGACGAGCCCGGCGAGAATGGACTCGGCATTACGTGCGTTGTGCGGCAGGGCGGCTGCCAGGCAACTGCCCACGAAGGGCAGAAGCAATAGCACTATCAATGACATAGCGTTCTAATCTGGAGAAATTTGCCAAGGATCATACGTGCCGAGCTGTTGATCACCAACACGCAAGCTGTCGCAGAATCCTACAAATGTGGCGTGACAAGCTGTTTTTTTATAACAGTTTTTTTCAGAGCATAGTCGCTGTTCGACGCTTCACAGGCCCGCTTCACGCTCACGAGGCTCGGCCTCTTCCTGCACTGGCGACGCTTCGCTGGCACGGCGGATCTTCAGTTCGCTGACCACCACGGCGACGACGATCAGCAGGCCGCCCAGCAGCGCCACGCCCGGCAGACGCTCCCCGGCGATGCGCCCGACGATCCCGGCCCAGACCGGCTCGCCGGCATAGATGAGGGTGGCCCGGGTCGGCGATACCGATTTCTGCGCCCAGTTCATCGCCACCTGGATCACCGCGCTCATGGCGCCCAGGCCGATGGCGCTGGTCAGCAGCAGCCAGGAAAAATCAGGCAGGCGCTCCTGGGTCGGGACGATCATGAGGAACGACAGCACCGAGGCGGTCGCCAGCTGTACCACGGTGACCCGGCGCACATCGACCTGGCCGGCGTAGCGGCTGATCAGGATGATCTCGCCGGCGATGGCCACGGCGCTGACCAGGGTGACCAGCTCGCCTTCGCTGAAGTGCAAGGCCCCGCCTTCCGGACCAGCCAGCAGCACCAGGCCGACGAAGGCCAGGCAGATCCCCAGGGTGGGCATCAGGCCGGGGCGGCGGCCGAGCACCAGCCACTGCAGCAATGGCACGAAGGGCACATAGAGTGCAGTGATGAACGCCGACTGGCTGCTACTGATGGTCTGCAGGCCCATGGTCTGCAAGCCGTAGCCGAGCATGATCGTTACACCGATCAGCATGCCGGCCTTCAGTTCGGTGAAGGTCAGTCCCGCCAGCGCCCGTGCCGAGACCAGGCCGACGAACAGCGCCGCCGCGGCGAAGCGCAGGCCGACGAAGAACATCGGGCCGCTCACGGTCATGACGTTGTGCACCAGCAGGAAGGTGCCGCCCCAGAGCATGGTGATGAACACCAGCACCACCTCGGCCTTGCTCAGGCGGAAGGAAACGGACGGCTGCGGCGTAGGGTTGGATCGGCTCATGGTCTTGCACACTCGGAGGGGGCGGCGCACAATCGCCGCAAAAGTGGGCAGTATACTGCGCAACCCCTACCCGTGAGCAATATAGTGCACAAAGATTCCACCTACCGCGCCTCGGTGCTCCAGCATGTCAGCCAGAACGTTCGCCAACTGCGCAATACCGCCGGGCTGAGCCAGACCGCCCTGGCCGAGCGTTCCGGCGTCAGCCGGCGGATGCTGGTGGCCATCGAGGCCGGCGAGAAGAACGTCAGCCTCACCACCCTGGACCTGATCGCCGAAGCGCTCGGTGTGGCTTTCAGCACGCTGATCCAGGCCCCCGAGCAGCGCGACTCCAGCCGTATCGACGAACTGGCCTGGGCCGGCGAGCATCTCGGCAGTCGGGCGGTGCTGCTGGGCAGCAGCCCGGCCCGGCGTGAAGTCGAGCTGTGGGAGTGGACCCTGGCACCGGGCGAATGCTATGTCAGCGAGGCCGATGCCGAGGGCTGGAGCGAGCAGATCTACGTGGCCGAGGGCTGCCTGACGCTGGTCATCGAAGGGTGTGAACATCGCCTGCGGGCTGGCGAGTTCCACGTGTTCCCCAGCAATTGCCGGTACGCCTATCGCAACGACGCCCGCGAGCCCACGCGTTTCGTGCGCAACGTGGTGATCTGAGCGCTCAGCGGCCGTATTCGCCGAGCAGGGTATCGGTGTTCTCGACCCGGGCGTAGGCGAAGGCCAGCGCGGCCATGGAGGCCGCCTGCACCTGGGCGGCCGGCACTTGCTGGCCGGCGAAGTCCAGGGGCAGGGTGGCGCAGGCGTCGTGGGCCACCGCAACCTGGTAGCCGTGATCGGCGGCGGCGCGGGTCGCGGCGTCGATGCACATGTGGCTCATGCTGCCGACGATGGTCAGGGCCTGGACGGCGTGCTGGTCGAGCAAGGCCTTGAGGTCGGTATCGCGGAAGGCATTGACCTGGTGCTTGAGCACCACGGGCTCGCCTGGCGCTGGGGCGACCTTGGCGTGGATCTGCGCGCCTTCCGAGCCCGGGGCGAAGAAGGGGGCTTCGGCGCTGTCGAACTCATGCCGCACGTGCACCACCAGGTCGCCCCGTTCGCGGGCCGCGGCCAGCAGCCGGGCGGCGTTGTCGGCCGCTGCGTCGGCGCCGTCGAGTGTCCATTTGCCGCCGGGGAAGTAGTCGTTCTGGATGTCGATGATGACCAGGGCCTGCTTGCTCATACTGCCTCCTGTGGCAGTAGTGGTTGGATGCGGATAGTTATAGGCTTGGGCGATCTTCCCTGGGATTGGCGCGATCGACAGAATGACGGCAAGAACTGACAGCACTGGCACCCTGGAAATCGGCGTGCTGGTCTATCCGGGGGCCCAGAGCGCGGCGGTGCATGGGTTGACCGACCTGTTCCGGGTGGCCAATCGGGTCGCCGCCGAGCTGGGCGCGGGCGACCTGCCGCCGCTGCGCGTGAGCCATTGGCAAGTCGATGCGCATGGGCACCTGCAGGTGATCCACGACAGCCAGCCCCAGGCCAGCCACCAGGTCCGAGCCTTGGTGATCCCGCCAAGCCTGGAGTCGGTGCCGGCAGCGCCGCTGCTCGAGCGACATCGGGCCCAGTTGCTCCAGTGGCACGGCCAGGGCACGGTGCTCGCCTCGGTGTGCATCGGGGTGTTCTTCATCGCCGCCAGCGGCCTGCTCGATGGGCGCGGGGCGTGCACCCACTGGAACTATGCCCAGGCCTTGGCAGAGCGCTTTCCCAAGGTCCGGGTCGAGGCCGGTCAGCCGCTGCTGGACGACGGCGACATCATGACTTCCGCCGGGCTGATGGCCTGGACCGAGCTTGGCTTGCGCCTGCTGGAGCGTTTTCTCGGCGCGACCCTGGCCAGGGAGACCGCTCGCTACCTGGCGGTGGAGCCGATGGCCACGGCATTGCCTGGCGCGCAGTTCAACCCCCGCCTGGACCATGGCGACGAGGCTGTGCTCAAGGTCCAGCACTGGCTGCAGGGCAACGGTGTGCTGGAGGCCAGCCTGGCGACCATGGCCAGCTGCGCGGGCCTGGAGCAACGTACCTTCCTGCGTCGTTTCCGCGCCGCCACTGGTCTGCGGCCGACCGAGTACTGCCAGCAGGTCCGGGTCGGACGGGCCTGCCGCCTACTGGAGTTCACCCGGCGCAGCGTCGACCAGATCGCCTGGGGCGTGGGGTACCAGGACCCGGGGGCGTTTCGCAAGGTGTTCCAGCGCATCACCGGCCTTACGCCCAGTGACTATCGGCGACAGTTCGCTGTGGCGGGGTGATGCATTTGGGGGCCGCGTAAAGCCACTATCAGTTCTCTGCGTGACAGCGCAGCCCAAAGGCTGGGTAATCTCCCACAGGTTCCGTATCGCTCTTATGAGTGAACAGGCGGTTCGGGCGGATGGGGCCCTGGCCCTTCGTCGGCCAGGCGATCATGGTGGTTGCGCAGGGGACATTCCTTCAGCGACAGGCAGCCACAGCCGATGCAGCCGTCCAGTTGGTCGCGCAGCAGGGTCAATTCATCGATGCGCCGGCTCAGGTCCTCGCGCCAGCGGGCAGAAAGCCTGCCCCAGTCCTCGGCGGTGGGGGTATGGTCCTTGGGCAGGGTGTCGAGGGCCAGTGCGATGTCCGCCAGGGCGATACCCAGGCGCTGAGCCATCTTGATCACCGCCACCCGACGCAGCATGGCCCGTGCATAGCGGCGCTGGTTGCCAGCGTTGCGGGTGCTGTGGATCAGCCCCTTGGCCTCGTAGAAATGCAAGGCGGTGACCGCCACCCCACTGCGCGCTGCCAGTTGGCCGACGCTCAGCAACCGGTCCTGGGGGTGGGAGGAGGGCATCTTGCTCGGCATGGTAAAAAGTCCTTGACCTTGACTTAACTCGAGGTTTTACCCTCCTGGCCAACACGCTGCAAGTACCCGGAGCAAGGAGACTGTCCATGACGGCCAAGGCCCATTCCCTGTGGTTCACCCAGATGATCGAGTACGAGGTGCCGGCATCCCGGCAGGAGGCGCTGGCCCAGGCGCTGGTGCTGCGCAGCGAGGAGCTGGCTGCGCGCTGCGACGGGCTGCTGTCCGTCAGCATCCAGGCCAGCGACGATGGCTGCCGGGTGCTGCAGTACCTGCAGTGGCAGTCGCGCCGTGAATGGGCCGCGGCGGCGGAGCGCTTCGTCGAGGAGCCCTTTCTCGAACTGCTGTGCCAGCACCAGGCGCGTGGCGTGAACTTCGCTGCCTACCAGGCCCTGCGCAGCCTGGTGCGCGGCGCCGATGGCGGCCTGCACTGCCAGGTCGGCGAGTCTCAAGCATACCAGGGCGCATAGTGCGGGTAGCGGTCCAACCGCGCGCCGATCACCATTTCGCCGATCCAGGCGGCGAGGATCGAGCTGTAGGCCTTCTGGCTTTCCTCGCTGGACAACGCATGATCGGCACCGTCGACGATGCGGTGGGTCAGCGAGTGCGCCCCGACGAAGGCCGAGCGGTAGCTCATCAGGGTGTTGTGCGGCACATAGTTGTCTTGCTCCGACTCCACCAGCAGCACATCGCCGCCGAACTCCGCGCAGGCTGCCAGGGCACGATTGTCGCCCGGCCCGAGGATGCGCTGGCGGTAGACGTTCAGGCGCTGGCGGTCGAGGGCCTGTTTGGGGGTGTCCCAGTCGTCGTCCCAGTACAGGGCCGGCACGCGCAGGGCCAGCCACTTCACGGGGCGCTGGAGGGTCAGCAGGGTCGCCAGGTAGCCGCCATAGCTGCTGCCGATCAGGGCGATGGCGCTGGGGTCCACCGCAGGGTGGCTGGCCAGCCGGTCATAGGCGGCAACCAGGTCGCCTAGGTTCTGCTCGCGGGTGACGGTCAGGCGCTGGCTCTCGGTCTTTTCGTGGCCGCGCAGGTCGAAGGTCATGCACACGCAGCCCAGCCCGGTGATGTGCCGGGCCCTGGCCAGGTCGCGCTGCTGGCTGCCGCCCCAGCCGTGGACGAAGAGGATCCCTGGCATCTTGCTGCCAGGGCTCACCAGGGTGCCGCAGATGCGGTCGTCCTCGACCTGCAGTTCAACGGTTTCACTCTCGATGGTCATGGTGGCGAATCCGCGCAAATTTGCTGAGTTGTCCAAGTTCACTGTCGTGTCCCTGATAGAAGAGTGTGGCATCGGCGGGCAGCTCGACGGGGCCGAACACTTCATGGCTCGAGGCGCGTACCCGCTGCAGCGCCGGGTCGTCGGCGAAGGCTTGCAGGGCCAGGACTTCGGCACTGCTGGCGCCACCCAGGCGCCAGGATTGCTCCAGTACGCCGCTGCGCAGGTGCTGGTGCGCATCCAGGCCGCGGGCGATGTCATAGTTGCGACGCGAGGCGATGAAGCCGGGAAAGTGCTGCTGCGCCGCGCGTTCATAGGTCATGGCCTGGGTGATCGCCAGGCGCAGGTGGTCTTCCAGGGGCAACTGCAACAGCGCCTCGTAGCCCCCGCGCACCACCAGCAGGTCAGAGCCGCCATAGACCTCGGTACCCTGGTGGTCGTGGGTCAGCTGTTGGGTGCCGTAGTAGCTGCAGACCAGGCCCGCGACGTGGACCTGGCCAACGCTGAAGGTCTGCACGTCGTCGAGGTGCTCCTCCAGCACCAGGCCACAGGTGGCCAAGGCTTGGTCGTCGAGCTGCGCGAGCGCCGGCTCCAGTTCGTCGATATGGGCGACGACCTGCTGGCCGCGCCCGGCGCAGGCCAGTACCGGCTTGACCCGTACGGGGCCCTCGCGCAGCAGCGCTTGCGCCGCGCGGCGCGCATCGACCCGACTGAACACGGTATAGCCGCGCAGCAGGGCATCGCCTGCCTGGTGGGCGAAGGCATCGGTCCAACCCACAGGGAAGCTGGCGCCGGCGGGCAAGGGATGGGAAATCGCCTTGGTCGCCATGTAGGGGTGCGCCACCAGGCCGCCGAACAGGTCCTGTTCATCGAGGATGCCCAGGCGACGATAGCGCTGCGGGTCGACCAGGGTGTCGGTCGGCAGGTAGTAGTAGCGGTCGGCGGCGGTAGGTGGCCTGGTGGGTTCTGCACGGTCGATACCCAGCAGTTGGGCCAGGCAGTCGGCGAGCTTGAGGTGGACCGCATGTTCATGGTCCGGGCTGTGCTCGCGGGTATCGAGCAGTACGACGGCGGTTTTCGGCTCGCGGGAGTGGGGCATGGGCGTGCCTTTGCGCTGTGGGTGTATGGGGTGTGAAGCCGCCCGGGCGGCGAAGTTCAGCGCAATTGATCGGTGGTTGCCGGCGTTCGGCGCCTGCGCCCTGCCGGGCTCGAGGCTGTGAACCTGGTGCACCGGGATACCATAAATTGACGCTCCCATCCTATCTCCGCGCTGTAGAGGGGGCTACAGTGCGCCAAGCCCTCCGATGATGACGCCCTTTGCAACCCGCGCCGGGCGGCACAAGTCTGTCCGAGGCTTACCGTCCATTGCGTCGCACACTCAATAACAAGAAAAGGTACGCGAAGATGCACGAGTCCAGGTTCACCCGCCATTTCGTTCGCTATGCGTCAGCCGCGCTGTTCACCGTGGCTTCCCTGTCTGCCAGCGCTTCGGCGGACAAGCCGGGGGAGGGGGTGAAGATCACGCCGGCCTTCCCCTCGGTCGAAGAGGAGCGCTTTCGCGGCGAGATCGCCATGCAGGGCCTGCGCGAGCTGGGCTACAAGGTGCAGAAACCCAAGGAAACCGAATACGCCACCATGGTGCTGGCGGTCGGCTACGGCGATGCTGACTTCTCCGTGAACCTATGGGACAAGCTGCACGAAAGCTTCTACGAGAAGGCCGGGGGCGACCAGAAGATGGTCAAGGCCGGTGACATCCTGCCGGGTGTGTTGCAGGGCTACCTGATCGACAAGAAGACCGCCGATGCGCACGGCATCAAGTACATCACCGACCTGAAGAGGCCAGAGATCGCCAAGCTGTTCGACACCGACGGCGATGGCAAGGCCGACCTGACCGGTTGCAACCCGGGCTGGGGTTGCGAGCTGGTGATCGCCCACCACATGAAGGCCTACGACCTGGAGAAGACCGTGCACGTCAACCAAGGCTCGTACTTCGCACTGATGGCCGACACCATCACGCGCTTCAAGGAGGGCAAGCCGGTGCTCTATTACACCTGGGTACCTCAGTGGGTCGCTGGTGTGCTGGTCGAAGGCCGCGACGTGGTCTGGCTGGAGGTGCCCAGGACCGACCTGCCGGGTGGCGACAACGCGGTCGACACTACCTACCAAGGCAAGAATCTGGGCTTTGCCGTGGACAAGGTCGAAGCCGTGCTGAACCGGGACTTCGCCGACAAGAACCCGGCGGCGCTGAAGTTCCTCTCGCTGATGCAGATCAGCGCCGCCGACGAGAGCGCGCAGAACCTGAAGATGCAGCAGGGTGAGAAGAGCCCCGCCGACATCCAGCGCCACGCCAAGGCGTGGATCGCCGCTCACCGCCAGCAGTTCGACCAATGGCTGCAGGCTGCAAGGGCCGCGGCCACCCAGGCCCGCAACTGAGCCTGCCGGGGCATCGTTCAGGGAAATCCCTCACATGCAGATCATTGGCGCCGAACAGATAAACGCCGTGCTGGGCTGGGGAGGCGTGCTCGATGCGCTTCGCCGGGTGCACCTGGGGCCACGTCCGGTCAGCGGCGCCTATTTCCTCGGCGACAGCGAGTATGGGCTGTTCAGCCGGGGAGTGGTGCTGCCGGGGCAGGGCGCGGGGGTGAAGATCGCCTCGATCTTTCCTGCCAACCTCGACGCGAGGCCACCCTTGCCCTCGGAGCAGGCGGCCTTCGTGGTGGTCGATGAGCGTACCAAGGCCATCAGCGCCATCTTCGATGGCCCGGCCATCACTGCCTGGAAGACGGCCGCAGACTCGGCGCTGGCGGCCGAGCGCCTGAGCCGGCCGGACAGCGCCGTGCTGTTGGTGCTGGGGGCTGGGCCGATCGCCCGAGCGCTGGTCGAGGCCTACTTGCATATCCGTCCCGGTATCCGCCAGGTGCTGCTATGGAACCGCACCGCCTCGAAACTCCAGCAGAGCGTCGCGCAACTGCAGGATCGAGGCATCGAGGCCAGCCTCGTCACGCAACTGGACGAGGCCGTTGGCCGCGCCGACATCATCGTCTGCGCCACCAGCGCTGCGCAGCCCTTGGTCAAGGGGCTGCATGTGCGTCCTGGGAGCCATATCGACCTGGTGGGTGGCTTCCGCCCGGACATGCGGGAGGCCGACAGCGCTGCGGTGGCGGCCGCACGCCTGTTCGTGGACGACCGTAACAGTGCGCTCGAGGCCGGCGACCTGCAGGTACCGCTGCAAGCGGGCCTGATCAGCGAAGCCAGCATCGAGGCCGATCTGTTCGAACTCTGCCAGGCGCCTTCGATCTTGCGCAGGGCCGACGACATCACGCTGTACAAGAACGCCGGTGGTGCGCACCTGGATCTGGCTGTATGCCAGCATGTGCTACGTCTCCTCAAGGGCTGAGACCAGGGCGTCGCGCAAGATGAATACAGCGGCGCAACGCCTGAGTGCGGTTGACCAGGCGAGGGGCACACGGATCGGTATCGGCCTGTGTCTGCTCTCGATGTTCGTGTTCGCAGCCCAGGACGGGATCACCAAGATACTGGTCAAGGACCTGCCGATCGCACAGATGGTCATGGTGCGTTACTGGTGCTTCCTGTTGTTCGCGGTGTGCTTCGTGTCGATGAAGGGCGGGGTGGGCAATGCGCTCAGGAGCGCCCATCCCTGGCTGCAGATGGCGCGCTCATTGCTCGGCGTCTTCGAGATCGCCGTGTTCGGCCTGGCGTTGCGGTACCTGGGGCTCGCCGAAACCCATGCGATCTACGCCATCTTCCCCTTGCTGACGATGGCCTTGGCCGCCGTCGTGCTGCGTGAGCATGTCAATCTGCGCCAGTGCCTGGCGGCGATCGTCGGCTTTGGCGGAACCTTGATCATCCTCAAGCCTGGCATTGGGGTGTTCAGCCTGGCCTCGTTGATCCCCCTGATGGCGGCCTTGATGTTCGCATCCTTCAACATCTTGACGCGCAAAATCAGCACGGCCGACTCCTTCGCCACGAACATGCTGTACATGGGGTTCTGGGGCGCCGTCGCGTCGACCGCTATCGGCCTTCCCCAATGGGTTGCGCCTTCCCCGGTGCAGCTCGGCCTGATGCTGGTGCTCTCGATGACGGGGGTGGTAGCACAACTGTTGCTGCTGCAGGCGCTGAAGTTCGCGCCTGCGGTGACCTTGCAGCCGTTCAACTATTCGTTGCTGGTGTTCGCTTCGTTGATCGGTGTCGTCTGGTTCGGGGAACTGCTCGATGTGTTCCTCGTCGTGGGCGCGGGGCTGGTCGTCCTGGGCGGGATGTTTTCGGTCCGGCGGCAGAAGGGGGTGGGGTGACAGGGCATGCGCGCTACTCCATTATCGACGGTCTGGAATGGTCAACGATGATGTGTCCGCAGGAGTGCGCATGAATAGTCAGTCCCCGATTCAGGAAAGCGTTCCGGCCCGCCTGGCGCGCGTGCGTGAGGTGATGGCCAGGGAAGGGGTGGATGCCCTGCTGGTGCCCTCGGCCGACCCGCACCTGTCCGAATACTTGCCTGGCCACTGGCAGGGGCGGCAATGGCTGTCCGGCTTCCATGGCTCGGTGGGCACCCTGGTGGTGATGGCGCGCTTCGCTGGACTGTGGGTCGACAGCCGTTACTGGGAGCAGGCGCAGAAGGAACTGGAGGGCAGTGGCATCGAACTGATGAAACTGCTGCCTGGCCAGCCAGGCGCGCTGGAATGGCTCGGCGAGCATGTCGAGCGCCACGGCGTCGTGGCGGTGGATGGCGCGGCCATGGCGCTGGCTTCGGCACGCCAACTGCGCGAGCGCCTGGAGGCCAGGCAGGTGCGCTTGCTGACTCACCTGGATCTGCTGGGGCAGGTATGGGACGAGCGGCCGGCCCTGCCCGGCAACCCCGTCTACCAGCACCTGCCACCCCATGCGACCGTCAACCGTGCGCAGAAACTGGCCGGATTACGCCAGGCATTGCAGGCGCAGGGGGCCGACTGGCACTTCATCGCCACCCTCGACGACATCGCCTGGTTGTTCAACCTGCGTGGCAGCGATGTGTCCTATAACCCAGTGTTCGTTTCCTTTGCCTTGGTCGGCCAGACGCAAGCGACCCTGTTCGTCGGCCTGGACAAGATCGACGATCATCTGCGCCAGGTATTGCAAGTCGATGGCATCGAGGTGCGTGATTACGCCGAGGCTGGGCCGGCCCTGGCGGCACTGACACCGGGCAGCCGCCTGCTGGTGGACCCGGCACGGGTGACTTGTGGGCTGCTGGACAACCTCGACGAGCAGGTGCAACTGCTCGAAGGGCTCAACCCAACCACCTTGAGCAAGTCGCGCAAGGGCGAGGAGGAGCTGGTGCATGTTCGCCAGGTCATGGAGCAGGACGGCGCCGCGCTGTGCGAGTTCTTTGCCTGGTTCGAGGCGAACCTGGGCAAGGAAGTCATTACCGAGCTGACCGTCGATGAACGCCTGAGCGCGGCGCGTGCCCGCCGTCCGGGGTTCGTGTCACTGAGTTTCTCCACCATCGCGGCCTTCAACGCCAATGGCGCCATGCCGCATTACCGGGCCACCGAGCAGTCGCATGCGGTGATCGAGGGTGATGGACTGCTGCTGATCGATTCTGGTGGTCAGTACCTGGGCGGTACCACCGACATCACCCGGATGGTGCCGATCGGCAATCCCAGCCGCGAACAGCGCGAGGATTGCACGCGGGTGCTCAAGGGCATGATCGCGCTGTCGCGGGCCACATTCCCTCGCGGTATTGCCTCGCCGTTGCTCGATGCCATCGCCCGGGCGCCGATATGGGCCGACCAGGTCGACTATGGGCATGGCACCGGGCATGGCGTGGGTTATTTCATGAATGTCCACGAAGGGCCGCAGGTCATCGCCTACCAGGCGGCGACCTTGCCACAGACCGCCATGCAGCCGGGCATGATCAGCTCGATCGAGCCTGGTACCTATCGCCCGGGCGCCTGGGGCGTGCGCATCGAGAACCTGGTGGTCAACCGCGAGGCTGGCAAGAGTGCGTTCGGCGACTTTCTGGCCTTCGAGACCTTGACGCTGTGTCCGATCGATACCCGCTGCCTGCTGCCCGAGTTGCTCGGGGCACAGGACATCCAGTGGCTCAATGGCTATCACGCCATGGTGCGGGAACGGTTGGCGCCATTGCTCAAGGGCGAGGCCCTGGCCTGGCTGGAGACGCGCACCGCGCCGGTCTGAGCCTGGCGGGGAGGGCAGCGGCCGACTTTACGGGGTCACTTGCAGAGGACGATCATGCTGCGGCTGGTATAGCCTGCGGGATTGATACCGAACAGGTAGTCCCCGGGCTCCTCGTCCGCATCGCCGGAGCGGGCGACGACCTTGTAGCCGCGGTTGCCACAAGCGCTGGCTGCCTTGCTGTAGCACTTCTCCCACGAGGAGGAGAGCCCCGAGCAGTTGATGTGCAGGCCTTTTTTCCCCCGCTTCACCTCGGTCTTGGCGGTGGCGGCGCATCCAGCAATGGCCAAGATGGCCAGGATGAGCAAAATACGTTTCATTCCTGTCCTTAAATACGGAGCCGACCAGCATGCCTGACCCCGATGTCGTCGCTTCGTTTCTTCCTGAAACTTTCCTTGCATCCGTGTTCGGCACAGTAGATAGCGTAAAGATTATGGTCGTGTGACAGCTTAATCAGCCCGGCGAGTGGGGACAATGGTTTATAGCGGTTCAAATGAAAATATTTCTCATATCAATCGGCCGCTACCGGAGGCGGGCTCTCCCGTCGCATCGACAGAGTGGCACCTACCGACGCGCTGATGATGGCGAGAATCGCCAGCCATTGCGTCAGGCTCAGGACCTCGCCCAGGAACAGTAGGCCCGACAGGGCGCCGAATGCTGGCTCGATGCTCATCAAGGTACCGAAGGTTCGTGCCGGCATGCGCGTCAGCGCCACCATCTCCAGGCTGTAGGGCAGCGCCGTCGACAGGATGGCGACACCCAGGGCGACCGGGATCAAAGCTGGAGTGAGCAACGCGCTGCCAGCATGGGCGACCCCGATGGGGGCGACGAACAGCGCCGCGATCACCACGCCGAGGGCAGCGCTCTGTATACCGTGCTCCGCGCCTGCTCGTTGGCCAAAGAGGATGTAGAGTGCCCAGCACACCCCGGCACCCAGGGCATAGCCGGCGCCGAGCAGGTCGATGGCACTGCCGGTCTGGCCCACCGGAATCAGCAGCAATAGCCCGGCGACGGCCAGGGCGATCCAGAGAAAATCCAGGGCCCGGCGCGAGGCGAGGATCGCGACGGCCAAGGGGCCGGTGAACTCCAGGGCGACAGCGATGCCCAGCGGGACCGTGCGCAAGGACATATAGAAGAGGAAGTTCATGCCGCCCAGCGCCATGCCATAGATGATCACGCTGCGCAGGGTGTTGGCGGTCATGCGTACCCGCCATGGTCGCAGCAGGAGCAACATGATGATGCTGGCGAACACCAGGCGCAGGGTGGTGGTGCCCTGGGCGCCGACGATGGGGAACATGCTCTTGGCCAGGGAGGCGCCGGACTGGATCGAGGCCATGGCGATCAGCAGCAGGCCGATGGGGAAGAGGGTAGCGGCCAGGCTGCGGGGGTGGGTGTTCATTTCAGGGGGGCTGTCCTTGGATCGGGTGAGCACTATAGTGCGCAATAGGTGGGGCAGCTCGCAAGTGGGGACAGCGGCCCGGTGCTTGTGGAAGCGGGCTTGCTGGCGATGCGCTCGGGCACATTGTTGAAGTTTATTAAGGATTTATGAAAATAACGGTTGACGGGGTTTCGAATCCCCTTATAATGCGCCCCACTTCCGACGTAGTCGAAACGAAAAACTCCTTGATATTCAACGAGTTGAACGTTTCAGGTAGTATCGGAAGGGCTTCGATCCTTAGATCGGCAGCGGTGCAAAAGGCAGTTGACAGCAGGCGGTAACGCTGTATGATTCGCCTCCCGCTACGAGTGATCGCAGCGAGTCAAGTGGTTGAAGTGAAACGAAAAACTTCAAAATAAACGCTTGACAGACTCTGAGGAAAGCGTAGAATGCGCGGCCTCGGTTGAGACGAAACGCTCTTAGCCAAACGCTCTTTAACAATCGAATCAAGCAATTCGTGTGGGTGCTTGTGAGTACGGACTGATAGTCGCCAAGATTATCAGCATCACAAGTGGCCATATGAGAAATCACATAGTCATTTGAGATTGC
>NZ_JBCGFQ010000037.1:0-53955 GCF_040984075.1 Pseudomonas sp. I2 | reverse complement strand
GGACCGGGTGGGGCATGGAGGTTCCTTGGAGAGGCTGGGGGCGACGGCGGGTGTACCGGCCCCATTCTTGACCCTTTCACCTGTCTGATAAATAGCCCACCGTGCACGGGGACATTGCACCAGACGCAATCATCCGACCTGATAAGATCACTTTCCCACAGCTGTCACGGATAACGGCCATGCAACTGCCAGACATGAACCTGCTCGTCGCCCTCGATGCCCTGCTCGACGAGGGCAGCGTGGTTGGCGCGGCCCAGCGCATGAACCTGAGCCCGGCGGCCATGAGCCGGACCCTGGGGCGGATCCGCGATGCCCTCGGCGACCCGATCCTGGTGCGCGCCGGCCGTGGCCTGGTACCGACGCCACGGGCGCTGGCGCTGCGCGAGCAGGTGGCGACGCTGGTGGAGCAGGCCGGGCAGGTGTTTCGCAGCGGCGACGACGTGGACCTGCCCAACCTCGAACGGGCCTTCAACATCCGCACCAACGACCTGTTCATCGCGCTCTATGGCGCCCAGTTGCTGCGCATGATGCACGAGCAGGCACCACGCACGGTGCTGCGCTTCGTGCCGGAAAGCGGGGGCGACGACGATGCGGTGCTGCGCGACGGGCGCACCGACCTGATCATCAGCTCGACCATCGACCTGGGGCCAGAGATCAAGGTGCAAAGCCTGTTCCATACGGTCTACGTGGGCCTGGCCCGTCGCGATCACCCGATCTTCGACGACGAGATCACCCCCGAGCGCTTCGCCGCCTACCCGCAGATCAGCGTGTCGCGACGCGGCCGGGCCAATGGCCCGATCGATGTGGAGCTGGCCAATTTCAAGGTGCAACGGCGGGTCGCGCTGATCACGCCGAGCTTTCATTCGGCGATGTTCTCCCTGCCGGAGTCGAACCTGATCCTGCCGATGCCGGCCAACATCCTGAGCAGTGTGAACAAGCTTGGGTTGCCCTTGCGTTCGTTCGAGATTCCGTTGCCGCTGGAGCGGGTGACGGTGGTGCAGGCGTGGCACCCGCGGTTTCACAACGATCCGGCGCATCGCTGGTTGCGGCAGATGCTGAAGGCCTGCTGCAGCGTCGATCCCTGACGGCTTGCGATGGATGTACCGGCGCATTCGCAGGCACACACGATCCATGGATTGCGTCTGACGCAACTTAAAACTGCCAATAAGTCAGTTTTCGTCAGCATTCGACCTTCTTAGACTTTCCCAGCCCCTGAAATTGTTGCTGGAGATGTCTGCCCATGAGTTCCCTGTCCGCGCCTTCCGCCGCGCTCGCCGCCCCCGCGCCGGCTGCGCCGGTGCAAGCCGCGTTCGGTCTGCGGGTGGTGGCCGGGCTGTTCGGTGTGCTGCTGGCGGTGCTCTGCGCCGGCCTCAACGAGTCGGTGACGAAGATTTCCCTGGCCGATATCCGTGGCGCCATGGGCATCGGCGCCGACGAGGGCGCCTGGCTGCTGGCGGTCTACAGCGCCGCCTCGGTATCGGCCATGGCCTTTGCGCCGTGGCTGGCCACCACCTTCTCCCTGCGCCGCTTCACCCTGGCTGCCATCGGCCTGTTCGCCGTGCTCGGCCTGCTCCAACCCTTCGCCCCGAACCTGCATAGCCTGATGCTGCTGCGTATCGTCCAGGGCCTGGCGTCGGGAGCATTGCCGCCGATGCTGATGAGCGTGGCGCTGCGTTTCCTGCCGCCGGGTATCAAGGTCTATGGCCTGGCCTGCTACGCCCTGACCGCCACCTTCGGCCCCAACCTGGGCACGCCGCTGGCAGGCTTGTGGACCGAATATGTCGGCTGGCAGTGGGCGTTCTGGCAGATCATCCTGCCCTCGGCCCTGGCCATGTTCTGCGTCGGCTGGGGCCTGCCCCAGGACCCGCTGCGTCTGGAGCGCTTCAAGCAGTTCGACTGGCGCGGCGTGGTGCTCGGCTTGCCAGCGATCAGCAGCATCGTCCTTGGCCTGTCGCTGGGGGATCGCTGGGGCTGGTTCGACTCGCCGCTGATCTGCTGGCTGCTCGGCGGTGGCGTGCTGCTCTTGGTGCTGTTCCTGTTCAACGAATGGTCCGAGCCGCTGCCGTTCTTCCAGTTGCGCATGCTGTCGCGACGCAACCTGAGCTTCGCCCTGCTGACCCTGGCCGGGGTGCTGGTCGTGCTGTCGGGCGTGGGGAGCATCCCGTCGGCGTACCTGGCGCAGATCCAGGGCTATCGTCCGGCGCAGACCAGCCCGCTGATGATGCTGGTGGCCATGCCGCAGTTGCTCGCCCTGCCGCTCACGGCGGCGCTGTGCAACATCCGCGCGGTGGATTGCCGCTGGGTACTGGCGGCCGGCCTGGGCATGCTGGCGCTGTCGTGCCTGGGCAGCAGCCTGCTGACCAGCGAGTGGATCCGCGACGACTTCTACGTGTTCTACCTGCTGCAGGTATTCGGCCAGCCGATGGCGGTACTGCCGTTGCTGATGCTCTCCACCAATGGCATGACCCCGCAGGAAGGCCCGTTCGCCTCGGCCTGGTTCAACACCGTCAAGGGCCTGGCCGCGGTGATCGCCACCGGCCTGCTGGACGCCCTCGGCACCCTGCGCCGGCATTTCCATTCCAACCACCTGGTCGACAGCCTGGGCAATGCACCGCTGCTCGACGACCGTGCTCCGGGCTTGGCCCAGCGCATCCACGAACAGGCCCTGGTACTGACCTCGGCCGACCTGTACCTGGTGATGGCCGGCGTCGCCGTGGCCTTGATTTGCCTGATTCCTTTCGTGCCTACCCGGGTCTATCCACCGCGCGCGGTGGCTTGATCCCGGGATGAATCCGAGACTGCTGAAATGACCAACAACCGCAAGACTATCGTGATCGGCTCGGTGCTCGCCGTGGCCGTGCTGGCCGCCCTGGTCGGGCCCTGGCTGCTGGGTAGCGACCACCGGCAGACCACCAACGATGCCTACGTGACCGCCGACTACACCGTGGTCGCACCCAAGGTCGCAGGCTTCATCAAGGACGTGCTGGTGGAAGACAACCAGCAGGTCAAGGCCGGCCAGTTGCTGGCGACCATCGATGCCCGTGACTACCAGGCCGCCCTCGACGCCGCCCAGGCCCAGTTGCTGGTGGCCAGGGCGCAGAGCGCCGATGCCCGCGCCACCCTGGAGCGCCAGGCCGCGCTGATCGCCCAGGCCGAGGCGGCGGTCAAGGCGGCCCAGGCCGAGATGGCCTTCGCCGAGCATGAGGTCAAGCGTTACAGCCGCCTGGCCGAGCAGGGCGCCGGCACCGTGCAGAACGCCCAGCAGGCGCGCAGCCGGGTCGACCAGGCCCGTGCCCGCCTGGCCAACGCCCAGGCGGCGCGGGTAGCGGCGCGCAAACAGGTGGACATCCTCAGCGCCCAGGTGGCCAGCGCCGACGGCCAGCTCAAGCGCGCCGAGGCAGGCCTGGAGAAGGCCCAACTGGACCTGTCCTACACCCGCATCACCGCGCCGGTGGACGGTATGGTCGGCGAGCGCGCCCTGCGGGTCGGTGCCTATGTCAACCCGGGGGCGCGCCTGTTGTCGGTGGTGCCGCTGCAGCGGGCCTACGTGGTCGGCAACTTCCAGGAGACCCAGCTGACCCACGTGCAACCCGGCCAGCCGGTCAGCATCAGCGTCGATACCTTCTCCGGCGAGCAACTGCACGGCCATGTCGAGAGCATCGCCCCGGCCACTGGTGTGACCTTCGCCGCCGTCAAGCCAGACAACGCCACTGGCAACTTCACCAAGGTGGTCCAGCGCATCCCGGTGAAGATCGTCTTCGATGACGGCCAGCCTCTGCTGGAGCGCCTGCGCGTGGGCATGTCGGTGGAGGCGACCATTGACACCCACGGCGACAGGCTCGCTGGCAAGGAGGTCACCGCGCGATGAAACCGGCATCACGCTTGAGCCCGCTGCTGCTGACCCTGCTGCTGGCCGGTTGCACCCTCGGGCCGGACTTCCAGCGCCCCGACAGCCAGGCGCCGCAAGCCTGGGCGCCCTTGCAAGGCGAGGCGGCGGCCAGCCAGCCGACGGCAGAACCTGTGGAGTTGCGCTGGTGGGACAACTTTCACGATGCGCGCCTGAGCGCGCTGATCCAGCGCGTCGCCGAGCGCAACCTGGACCTGCAGATGGCCAGTGCGCGCCTGCTGCAGAGCCGCGCCCTGCGCAGTACCGTGGCCGCCGACGAGGCGCCGTCGGTGGACCTCGACGGCAACTACAGCCGCGCCCGCAATAGCGCCGAAGGCCTGAACGACCCGTCCGGCAAGGCCGGCAAGTCGGCCTTCAACCTCTGGCAGGGCGACCTGATCGCCGGTTGGGAACTGGACCTGTGGGGCCGTGTACGGCGTCAGGTCGAGGCCGCCGACGCCACGGTGGAAGTGGCCGAGAGCGACCGTCGGGGTGTGCTTCTGGCGCTGTTGGCTGAAACCGCCGGTGACTACATCCAGTTGCGCGCGGTGCAGCACACCCTGGAGGTCACCCGCGACAACCTCAAGGTCGCCCAGCACAGCCTGAAGCTGTCCCAGGACCGCCAGACCGAGGGTGTCGCCACGCGCCTGGACGTGGCCCAGGCCAGTGCCCAGGTGGCCTCGATCGAGGCGCGCCTGCCGACCCTGGAGGCGCGGCGCGATGATCTGATCAACGCCCTCAGCCTGCTCGCCGCTGAGCCGCCACGCAGCCTGCAGGATGAATTGCTGGCCGTGGGCGAGTTGCCGGCGCCGCAGCAGGCCTTCGCCATCGGCTTGCCGTCCGAGCTGGCCGAACGGCGCCCGGACATCCGCCAGGCCGAGGCGCGGCTACATGCCGCCACCGCGAGCATCGGTGTGGCCAAGGCCGACTTCTACCCGAGCATTCGCCTGTCTGGCAGCGTGGGCTTGCAGGCCATGCAGCTGTCTGATTTCGGCGCCTGGGACTCGCGGCGCTTCGCCTTCGGCCCGCAGCTGTCGTTGCCGATCTTCGAGGGCGGACGGTTGAAGGGCACCCTCGAGTTGCGCGAGGCCCAGCAGCAGGAGGCGGCGCTGAACTACCGCAAGGTGGTGCTGGGCGCCTGGCATGAGATCGACGATGTGCTGCGCCTGTACAACGCCAGCCAGTTGCGCCGCGACCACCTGGCCGAGGCGGTGCGGCAGAACCGCGTCGCCCTGGAGACGGCCCAGCGGCAGTATGTGGAAGGGGCTGTGGATTTTCTCAATGTGCTGAGCGTGCAGGGGGCGTTGCTGGCCAGCGAGGAGCAGTGGATCGACAGCTCGGCGGCAGTGTCCCAGGCCTTGGTGGGGTTGTACAAGGCCCTGGGTGGTGGCTGGCAGGCGTTCGACGAGCAACCTCCGAAGGTGTAGGGCTGCGAAGCAGCCCCAGAGCTGAACGTCTTGACGGGTTCTTCCACAGGTTCGCCAATGGGGCGACGCGGTCTCAAAGCGGTCGCAGCAATCCGAACCGCTTGCGCAGCACCTTGTCCAGTAGCCGCTGCGGCAGCCAGCGGGCCATCAGTGGCAACGCCGTACTGCCGTTGCCCAGCCGCACCAGGGCCGGTGTCGGCACCTTGCGGGTCGCACCCAGCAACCCCTTGGCGAACGCTGCCGCCGAGGTCGGCTTGTCCTGGGATGCCCGGGCCCGCGCCTGGACATGCTCGCGCAGCGGCCACCAGGGCGAATCGACGGCGAGCACCTGCTCGGCCTGGCGCTGGGCATTGCTGGCGAACTGCGAGGCGATCGCCCCCGGCTGCACCTCCATCACACGGATGCCGAACGGTGCCAGTTCCAGGCGCAGGGTGTCGCTCAAGGCATGCACGGCAGCCTTGGACGCACAGTAGGCACCAGCGAACGGGGTGACCAGCACGCCGGAGACGCTGCCGATGTTCACCACCAGGCCACGGGCGCGGCGCAACAGCGAGAACAGGGCACGGGTCACGCCGACCAGGGCGAAGACGTTGGTCTCGAACTGCTGGCGAATGGCATCGACGCCGCCGTCGAGCAGCGGCCCCATGGCGCCGTAGCCGGCATTGTTGATCAGGATGTCCAGGCCGCCGTAGCGGTCTTCCAGCTCCTCGGCCAGGCGAGCCAGGTCGTCGCTGTCGTTGACATCCAGTTGCCGCGCGGCGAAGCCGGCGGCGGCCAGTTGTTCGACGTCTTCGGGCTTGCGGGCGGTGGCCCAGACTTCGTGGCCGGCATCGCGAAAGGTGTCGGCCAGGGCGCGGCCGATGCCGCTGGAACAACCGGTGATCAGGACGGTGGGCATGGGGAGGCCTTTGTGGTGGGCGTGTGGATCCGTGGTGTGTCAGTGCCGGCCCATTCGCGGCGGTACCGACAACCTGTTCAGTTGGCGAATGTACCTTGCAGGTGCTCGGCACGGAACTCCAGCGTCTGTGGCCGGTAACCGGAGCGTAGCGGTGGCAGGGGCAGGCAGTCGCTCCATTCGGCACCGGGCTGCAGCTCACCGGGGCCGCGGTAGCGGGGCGCGTTGTAGGTGTTTTCGGCGAGGTTGACGGTATCGCCCGGGGCATAGGCGGCCACACGCCAGCGCAGTTCGATCAGGGGGACGTCGTTGCCGTTCTTCATGCGTACCTGCAAGGCACGGTCGGCGGGGCATTTGTCCGGTGCGTAGGTCAGTCGCAGGTCCAGTCGGGCCAGTCGCGAGGCTTCACGGTTGTCTTCCCACACCACCCACAACGCCACCAATCCCAGGCCGAACACGGCGGCCAGCGAAATCGGCAGGGCCTTGGCCGGGTAGCGCAGCAGCAAGACCAGCCAGGTGAGAATGAGCAGGGCGCCGATGATCATTGGGATAGGGGCCTTGAGTGCTTGGGTTCGGACATCTTGGAACGGCAAGCTTCAAGCTTCAAGCAAAAGCAAAAGCAGGACAGCGGTAGGGCCAGTATCGTCGGCACACCGCTGCCCTGCTTTTTCTTGTAGCTTGCAGCTGCTATTGGGCGATGGTCTTCACGGAAACGCCCCGCTCGGCAGGCGTCGAAGTCCGCCCATACACATCCTCGAAGCGCTCGATGTCATCCTCGCCCAGGTAGCTGCCGGACTGCACCTCGATGATCTCCAGCGGGATCTTGCCCGGGTTGCGCAGGCGGTGGATCGAGGCGATGGGGATGTAGGTCGACTGGTTCTCGGTGAGCAGGAACACGTTCTCGTCGCAGGTCACCTCGGCGGTGCCGGACACCACGATCCAGTGCTCGGCGCGGTGATGGTGCATCTGCAGCGACAGGCTGGCGCCTGGCTTGACGGTGATGTGCTTGACCTGGAAGCGCCCGCCCATGTCCACCGAATCGTACGAGCCCCACGGGCGGTACACCTCCAGGTGGTTCTGGGTTTCGCTGCGGCCCTGCTGGTCGAGGGTGTTGACCAGTTGCTTGACGCCTTGGACCTTGTCCTTGTGGGCGATCATCATGGCGTCCTTGGTCTCGACCACTACGATGTTCTCGAGGCCGATCACCGACACCAGCTTGCCGTTGCCGTGGATCATGCAGTTGCGGCTGTCCTGCACCACCACGTCGCCCTTGGTGACGTTGCCGTTGGCGTCCTTCTCGTGCACGTCCCACAGCGACGACCAGCAGCCCACGTCGCTCCAGCCGGCGGTCAGCGGCACCACACAGGCACGCTGGGTCTTCTCCATCACGGCGTAGTCGATGGAGTTGTCCGGGCAGCAGGCGAAGGTGGCCTCGTCGATGGCCAGCACGTCGCCGTCATCGACGCTGCGCTCCAGGGCCAGCAGGCAGGTGTCGTAGATGTCTGGGTCGTGCTTCTTCAGCTCCTCGAGGAAGCGGCTGGCGCGGAACAGGAACATGCCGCTGTTCCAGAAGTAGCCACCGGCGCGGACGAATTCGTTGGCGCGCTTCTCATCGGGCTTCTCGACGAACTGCGCGACCCGCGCCACGCCTTCGGGCAGCAGGGCGTCCTGGCTGGAGCGGATGTAGCCGTAGCCGGTCTCGGGCTTGGTCGCCGGCACGCCGAACAGCACCATCTCGCCGCGCTCGGCGGCCACGGTGGCCAGGGCCAGGGCGCGTTGCAGGGCCTTCTGGTCTTCGATCACGTGGTCGGCTGGCAGCACCAGCATGAGCTCGTCGCGGCCTTCGTTGACCAGCTTCATCGCGGTCATCGCCACCGCCGGCGCGGTGTTGCGGCCGAAGGGCTCCATCAGGATGGCCTGGGTCTGCAGGTTCAGCCCGGACAGTTGCTCCTGGACGATGAACTTGTGGTCCTTGTTGCACACCACGATGGGGGCGTCCATGCCTTCGAACACCAGGCGCTGGAGGGTTTGCTGGAACAGGGTGTGCTCACCGGTCAGCGCCAGGAACTGCTTGGGGAACTGCTTGCGCGACAGGGGCCACAGACGGGAACCGCTACCACCAGAAAGAATTACCGGGATCATGATGTTTCTCCAAAGGTCGATAGAGGCAGGGGATCAGTTGCTGGCCACGGGACGGGTGACCCACACCGGCGACAGGCTGCTGCCGGAGCCGGTGACGTAGAGCACGGCCGCTTCGCCGCGTTCGAGGGCGACGGGCTTGACGTCGCTGACTTTCTTGTCGCCTTCGTAGAGGGCGAGGTTGACCTTGACCGGGTTGATCTCGCGCTCGCCACGGCCCTTGGCCGCCACCGGCTTGACCACTTCGGTCTTGCCGTCGGCGGTCTTGAGGGTCAGCGACTGGTCGCTGAGGTTCTGTACCCGTACCAGGGCCTTCTGCTTGTTCTTGAACGGCGGCTCCTCGATCAACTGCGGGCTGCCGCTGGCGCTGTTGACCAGGGTGTAGTACTTGTCCGAGGCCAGCTTGACCGGGACGCTCTTGCCGCCGACCTGGGCGGTGTAGTCACCGCCAGGCAGGAAGCTGAAGTCGCTGCTGGCCTGGGCGCCGACCTGCTTGATCTGGGTGTTGCCCACGCTGGCGGCGACCGGTGCGTTGCTGGCGTTGTACAGGCGCACGAAGGTCGAGCCTTTCGGTGCGCTCGGGCCGTAGAGCGCGGCGTCGGCGCCGGCGAAGGCCTGCAGGGAGGCCAGGGACAGGCCGGCCGCGAGGGTGAGTGCTTTGGCGATGGAAGGCTTGTTGGTCATGTGCGTTTCCTCTTCAGTGGTCCGTCCGATTGGACGACAGGGCCAGGTTTGCGTCGGTATTGCGGGTGTTCTTCAACTGCGCGATCCACTGCGGATCGAAGGCGCTGAGGTCGTTCTTCATTGGCAGATAGCGTTCCGGGAACTCCCACACCACCACTTGCGGGGCAGCGTCCTTGAAGGCGTCGCTCTGCAGGTACTTGAGCATCGGCAGCAGCGGGCCATGGCCGTCTTCGGCGTAGTTGGCCACGTCGCTGCGCAAGGCTTGCTGCAGGGCGCCGAGGAAGTTCCAGTGCGGGTTGGCGCTGTAGCTGGTACCGACCAGCGCCACCGGGATCTGGGTGTCGGCGAACAAGGCGTCGCCGCTTTCGCCTTCGGCCTGGACAGGCTGGGTGCTGCGTTGCTGCAGGTTGTCCGGGGCTGGCAGCAGCTCGCTGAACAGCGGGTCCAGGGGTAGGAAGTTGGTCAGGTCGCCCTTGTACGGGCCGCTGTCGCCGGCCTGGGTGACGAACGCCTGGGGCTCGCCATCGAGCAGGTGTTGGCGCGCCACCGCCTCGGCCAGGGTTTGCGCGGCGACCTCGGCGCCCATGGGCGTCCAGTGGGTGTCGGTGCGCAGGAACACCTGGCCGCGGGCCTTGGCCTGTTCCATCGGGGTCAGCAGGTCGGGGGCGAACACGCCGGCCTGGCGGGCCTGGGCATGGAAGCGGTTGTACAGGTCATCGTGCAGGCTGGTCGGCAATTCCTTGCCCAGGTACTCGGCATAGATCCGCGCCTTGGCCGGCACGATCGCCAGCACCAGTTGGCTGCCGTGGCGTTGCAGGGTGTCGCGTACGCCGCGGATCAGCGCCAGGTTGTCCTGCATCAGTTGCTCGGCGTCGGCGCTGGGCTTGAATTCCTCGTCGGTGAACAGCCACTGCTCACGGCCCAACACCACGCCCGGGCGGCCTTCGTTGAACAGCTTGAAGTCCAGGGCCGCCCACAGGTTGGTGCCGATGCGCTTGATCGGGAACTGTTCGTCGTAGTGGGTCTCGGCGGCCTTGGCCAGCTTGCCGTCGAGCAGGGTCATCTGCCCGGTGCGGTTGAAGCTCTCCAGGCCACCGACGGACCATGCGCCGAGCCCGACCAGCAGGCCGAGGAACGACAGGGAATAGGTGATGCGCAGTGTCCGGTTCATGATCATGACCTCAGAACTGGAAGTAGAGGAACGGCGAGTAGCTCTGCGCCGAGAGCTTGAGCACCGAGGCGACGAACAGCAGCAGGACCAGGGCGCGGGTCATGACCCGGGTCCAGTCCAGGCCCAGCGAGCCGTCGGCGTTGACCTGCACCGGGGTGGCCTTGGGCGTCGGTGCGGCATTGCGGTAGAAGTCGCGCAGGCCGAAGAAGGCCAGGGTGGCGTAGGCCAGCACCAGGGTCGCCACTTGCAGCCCGGTGAGCTGGGCACGGTTGAGCTCCGACAACTGCCAGTCGCCGAAGCTGAACATGGCGCCGTACATGCGCGCGGCCACGTCCAGGTTCTCGGCGCGGAAGATCACCCAGCCGGTCACCACCAGCAGGAAGGTGAAGGCCCACTTGACCGGGTTGAAGCGCTGCGGGTTGGTGTCCAGGCCCAGCGCACGTTCGATGGCCAGCCACATGCCGTGCCAGGCGCCCCAGATGATGTAGGTGAAGTTGGCGCCATGCCACAAACCGCCCAACAGCATGGTCAAGAACAGGTTGCGGTAGGTGTTGAAGGTGCCTTTGCGGTTGCCGCCCAGGGTGATGTACAGGTAGTCGCGCAGCCAGGTCGACAGGCTGATGTGCCAGCGCCGCCAGAACTCGGTGATCGACTGGCTGATGTAGGGCTGCTTGAAGTTCTCCATGAAGCGAAAGCCCATCATCAGACCCAGGCCGATGGCCATGTCGCTGTAGCCGGAGAAGTCGAAGTACAGCTGCGCGGTGTAGGCCAGGGCGCCGAGCCAGGCATCGCCGGTGGTGGGGTTCTGCAGGGCGAAGCAGTGGTCGGCGACCACCGCCAGGGTGTCGGCGATGAACACCTTCTTGATGAAGCCCTGCATGAAGCGGGAGCAGCCTTCGGAGAACTTGTCGAGGGTGTGGGTGCGATTGTTGAACTGATCGACCAGGTCCTTGAAGCGCAGCACGGGGCCGGCGATCAGGTGCGGGAAGATCGCCACGAACGCCGCGAAGTCGATCAGGTTGCGCGTGGCCGGGGTGTCGCCGCGGTACACGTCGATGATGTAGCTGATCGACTCGAAGATGTAGAACGAGATACCGATCGGCAGCAGCACGTGGGTGAGGATGAACGGCTCCAGGCCAAACGAGGTGATGATGGCGTTGAGGCTGTCGACGCCGAAATTGGCGTACTTGAAGTAGCCGAGGATCGCCAGGTCCACGCCCACGCCCAGCAGCAGCCAGCGCTGTGCCGGCTTGGTGCGCACGCCGGCGGCGCCGACCTTCAGGCCGATCCAGTAGTTCCACAGGGTGACCCCGGCGAACAGGGCGAGGAAGTCCACCCGCCACCAGGCGTAGAAGATATAGCTGGCGACCAGCAGCAGCAGGTTGCGATAGCGTTGCCCGCTCAGGTAGTACAGGCCGAGGAAGATCGGCAAGAACAGGAACAGGAACACGTTTGACGAGAAGACCATCCCGGTTCTCCTAATTTGTTCACAGCATCCAGGGCAAAGCGCCCCCCAAACCCCCCGGTGCAAGACCGGAAGGCAACCTGGTACCTCTGTGGGAGCCGGCTTGCCGGCGACGCAACTAGCGTTGGTCGGGACCGCTTTGCGGCCCATCGCCGGCAAGCCGGCTCCCACAGGGGTCGTGTTACTTTTTCAACTGCGCACCCGGGTCGTAGACCCGTGTCACATCGCCCCCCAGCCGGAAGCTGTTGAACGGCTGCATTCCGCGCTTGCGCTGCAAGGTGTCGCCACTGCATGGGTAAAGGCTGCAGTACGGCTCGAGCCAGGCGTACTTGCTGTCGACCTTGAGGTCCTTCATGTCCTGCTTCTGGCCATTGCGCGAGGCGAAGGCGCTCGGGTCCTTCGCACCGGCCAGGACTTTCTGCGCCAGGCGCTGCAGGGCGTTGTCGTTCTCGCCACGCAGGTCGACGCCGTTGGCCTGGGCGAAGCTGGCGATCATCGCCAGCGGCGGCAGGGCATAGTTGTGGTAGGCCAGGGCGCGCTGGCGGCGCTTGAGCTCGTTGGGCAGGAAGCCCTGGGCATCGACCTGGTTGGCGCCGACCTTGTATTCCTGCACCGCCCAGTCGAACAGGTCGCGGCGGTCGGTGGCCACGGCGGTGGCCATCACCGACCAGGCGGCCCAGTAGCTGTGGTTGTTGATCTTCTCCAGCGGCAGGTCGCTCCAGTCGCGCACGGTCTGTTCGGCCAGGCGGCCCAGCCACTTGTCGATCAGCTCGGCTTCGGCCTGGTGCGCGGCCAGTGGCTGGGAGTTGGAGAACTTCAGGCGCAGCCAGGCGCCGCTGATGCTGCCCAGGGCCCATTTGCGCATGGACTTGCCGGTGTGGTTGTAGTCGGTCGACATCAGCGCATTGGCGCGCGCCCAGGTGCCGAGCCAGGTCAGGGTGCAGTCGAGCTGGGCCGGGCGGCCGTCGCGCATGTACTGGCCGACCATCTTGCTGATGCCGCGCTCGAGGGTGGTGATGTCCTCGGTGGATTTGCGGAAGGCTTTCTCCGAGGCGACGTTGAGGGTCGCCCGGGCGCTGTCGGAGCCTTCGTATTTGCTGCGAAATTGCAGGGCGCCGGTATACGGCTTGGGGGCCGCCTGGCAGCGGAAGTTGCCGTCGCCGGTCTTGAGCTTCTCGATCCCGGCGTAGTAGCCCTGCGGTGGCACCAGCGCGGCCTGCGCGGCGCCGCCGAACAGGGCCAGGGCGAGCAGGGCGGGGGCGGTCTTTCTGGGGATAAGGGTCATGGTCGCCTCACTGGCCGGTCTGCGCAGTGTGTTGCGCGGCGCCGGCGAAGTCGTTGCGTTTGCACAGCTTGGCCTCGACCTTCTGCGTGCCGCTTTCCGGGCCCTGGATTTCCACGGCCAGCAGGTTCTGGCTGGCCCAGTCCTCGTCCTCACGCATCTGGAAGACGAAGCGCCCGTCGGTCTCGGAGGTCTCGGGTTTTTCGATCTTGATGTCCTCGTGGCGGCCGTTGAGGTACCAGAGGGTGGCTTGCAGGGTCTTGACCGAGGTGTCCTCGAAGCGGATGTCCATCTGCAGGTTGCGGTTGACCAGGTCCTTGATCACGCCGCCCTTGCCATTGACCATCAGCTCGTTCTTGCCCGGCTTGAGCGAGGTGCTGGCGCTCATCTGCGCCGGGCGTCCTTCGCAGCCGTCGTCGAGCAGGGCGAGGATCTGCCGCCAGATGGTTTCCTGGTCCAGGCGGTAGAGCGGGGAGAATTCCCAGATCAGGATCTTCGGCGGGTTGCTCTTGAATTCCTCGCTGCCCAGGTACTGGATCATCGAGCCTTCCAGGCCGCCACCGGGGAAGGCGACGTTGAGCACGTCGGCGCCGATGTACTGCTGCAGGAAGCCCGAGAAGTTGTAGTTCTTGCCACTGTGGCTGGTGCCGACCAGGGTGATCCGGGCATTGCCGCCATCGCCGAACAGGTCGTCGCCGCCGGCCTCGCCCTTGGGCTCGGTGGCGAACTGGTCCATGTACTGCACCGCATAGCTGGTGCCGCACAGTTGGCCGGCGACATTGTGCAGGGTGCCGGTCTTGCCCATGCGCCCGGACTTGTGGGTCTCGAATTCCTTGCGCGGGATGCCTTCGAAGGCCGGCATCTTGTGCACGGTCTCGGCCACGATCTTCGCCGCGCGCTCGGCGCCGTAGGGCGTCCAGTGCTGGTCGCCACGGAAGTAGAAGTCCTTGCCCTGGTCGGCGGCGGCCAGTTGCTCGTTGGTCAGCGGCGACAGGTCGGGGACGTTGTAGCCCATCTTGCTGAAGCGCTGGAGCATGGCCTGGTAGTTGCGCAGGGCCTTCTGGTAGTCGAAGGCGGCCTTTTCCTGGGGGTTGAGCATGTTGCGGTTCACCAGGCCGCGGGTCGGCTGGTACACCAGCACCAGCTCGATGCCGCGCTTGGCGAAGGCGTCGTGTACCTGCTGCAGGCGCTTGTAGCCGGCCGGGGTGGTGTCGAACTCGGTACGCAGGTCCTCGCGGGTACGGAACAGCCAGTCGCCCTGGGCCTGCACCAGGGTGGTGAAGTTCTGCTGGTAACGGGTCACGTAGCGGCTGGCGTCATGGGCCTCGGGGCACAGCTGGCAGCAGGGTTCGGCGGTGAAGGCAGGGGCCTGTACCTCATCGGCGCGCACGCCCTGGCTGATGGCCAGGAGGGCGGCGGACAGGCCGAGTAGTTTCATCAGGTGTGGGGTCATGGTCGGGGCTTCCTTAATCGATCATTTCGGTCTGGCGTTCGACCGGGTCGATCAGCACGGCCTTCTGCTGGCGTACCAGCAGGTCGAGGATTTCGTCCTGGCGCTCGCCCAGCACGCCATTGAGGCTGATGCCGCTGGCCTTGCGCGGGGCGAGCATGGAGACCTTGTACAGCTCCACCGACAGGGGCGAGTCGATCGACAGGGGGCCGGAGCCGTTGGCTGCCAGCTCGCCACCGACGATGATCAGCGAGACTTTGGTGTCGAACGGGTCGAGGGCGATGTCGCGGTCGGTGTCGGAGAGGTCCTTGATGTGCCCGTACACACCCACCAGGCCGTTGGCCATGGCGATGTTCTCGTACAGGCGGATGTTCACGCTGTTGCGTACGCGGATACCGTGGCGGCGGTTGTTGATCAGCTTGTTGCCCCAGATCAGGTTGTCGCCGCTCTCGTACAGGGTGATGCCGTCGGTGTGGTTGCGGTAGACCTCGTTGTAGGCGATCAGGTTGTTGACGCTGTTACGGTCGATCACCACGCCCGAGAGCTTGTTGTCGTAGCTCTTGTTGTTGATGATCCAGCTGTCGTTGACCTCGCGCGAGACGATGATCCCGTGCTTCTTCTTGGTCCCGTACACGGTGTTGCCGGCGATGATCAGGCGGTGCGAGCGGTCGTGCGGGTCGATGCCGTAGACGATGTTGTCGCGGTAGGTGCTGTCCTTGATCACGAAGTCCTGGGTTTCGTAGCAGTAGAAGCCGTACCACATGTCGCTGAACTGCGAGCCGATGATCCAGCCGGTGGGTTCCGCGCGGCCCATGCGCTTGGCCATGTTCGGCGTGTACTGGGAGATGCTCACGCCGTACGACTTGCTCTTGGCGTAGCCGAAGCTGGCCATCTTGCTGTTGACGATGTAGGTCTCGGTGCCGCCCCACGACAGTAGGAAGGGGCGGAACTCGTCGGGCTTGCGGAAGGTGGCCGGGCCGTTGTCCTGCTCGCGCCAGGCGGTGACCTGGGTGTCGGTGACGAACAGCTTGCCGTCGTTGACCAGGAACGAACCGGCCTCCTGGGACAGGCGCAACTCCTTGACCTTGCCGTCGATCTCGAGGATGCCCTTGCGCCCGACCACGATCGGCAGGCGCGCCAGGTACACGCCCGGGGCGGTCTCGCGCAGGTACTGCCTGGGCACCTGACGGCTCAGTTGCTGCAGGTCGACATGGCCGTCGTCGATGAAGATCGCCTGGGGAATGCCATGCTGGCGCCTGACCCATTCGGCGCCCTTGTTGTCGCCGCCGATGAACTCCTTGAGGGTGTCCTCCTGGAGCATACGGCGCACGCTGACCTTGCCCTTGCGGCTGCGGTCGAGCTTCTTCTGCACCGCCTCGGCGGTATAGCCAGAGAGGTCGGGCAGCTTCGGCGGGGCCATGTGCAGCGGTTCGACCGGCGCGCTGGAGACCGTGTAGGTCTTGGCCTGCTGCAGCTCCTTGGCCACCGGCTCGGCCAGGGCCAGGCCGCTGCCCGCCAGGAGCAGGGCGCTGGCCAGCAGGCCGTGGCGCAATTGCGGGTTCAGGTTCATGTCGGTTCTCTCTGTCCTCTGGGGCCCGGGCTCAGAAGCGCCAGATCACGTCGACGAAGGCGCGGTGCATGTACGAGTCGGCCTCGCTGCCGTAGGCATCGCCCGGCTTGAACACGCCGGCGCGCAGGCGCACCAGGGCCGAGGGTTCGTCGATCGACTGGCTCAGCGCGGCGGGCAGCAAGCCTTGCTTGAAGTACTTGGTGACGACCACGTCCATCTCCTGGCCCAGGTCCTTCTCGCCGTTGACCAGCGGGCGGCTGACGCCGTTGTCCTCGACCACCGCGTTGATGCCGCTGGAGCCGATGTTCTGTTCGCCATCGACACGCCAGAACTTGTGGTAGATGAAGCTGGCGTCGTAGTCCTCGCGCAGCTGCCAGGAGGCGAACAACGTGGCCGCCTGCAGGTTGCCCAGCTCGCCGCGGAAGGCTTCGCCGAAGCGGTGCACGCGCGAGCGGGTGCCGGTGAAGTTGGAGCGGTTGCTCTCCAGGCCGGTCTGTTCGTAGTTGCTCGAACCATCGCGGCCGCCGCCGCCACTGCCACGGGCATAGGCGGCGCCGACCTGCCAGTTGGGGTTCAGGCGCAGGCGTACGCCGAGGTCGGTGGCCCAGGCGTTGACGTCGCCGCTCTGCTTGCCAGTGGCGACTTGCTCGCCCCCTACCGGCTCGCTGCTCAAGGTGTCGCGATCGCCAGTCAGCCAGGTGACGCTGCCCCAGTAGTTGAGGGTATGGTCGTTGCGCCAGTTGTAGGCGTCGCTGTTGGCCTCAAGGCCCAACCAGGTGAGGTCGCCGGTGCGGGTCTTGTCCAGGGCATCGACGGTTTCGCCCGGGTCCTTCAGGCTGCCGCCGTCATGGGTGTGGTGGGCACGCAGGCCGACCCAGTGCCCAGGCGTCCACTGGGTGGCGATGTTGCCGTAGACGTGGGTGCGGTCCTTGTCCTGCGGCGCCAGCTCGGTGAGGTCGGTGCGGTATTCGCTGAAGCGTTGGGCGATGCCCAGGTCGGCCTTGAGCAGGGTGGTGTCGAAGGTCCAGTTCAGCGCTTCGATGTTGGTGTCGCGCCACATGCCGTCATCGCTGCGCAGGCGCTGGCGACCGAGGCGCAGTTGCTCGCCCGGGTAGGGCGTGAAGCCGCTGTAGCCGATCCAGAACTCACGCAGGGCCAGGTAACTCTTGTCCGGTTCGCGGCTGTCGTCGTTGGCCTGGATGGCGCTGCCGTCGTCGGACTGGCGCAGGGTATCGGTCTCGATGATGTCGGTGGCGGCCACGGCCTGGCCCATGGCGAAGGCACTCCAGTTGCCGCGCTCGCCGTAGACCCATGGGCGCAGGTCAAGGCCAAGGCCGTTGACGTCGCCGCCGGAGCGGGTGCCCAGGTCGCGGTCGTCCTCGGACTGGCCGGTGATCTTCACGTCCATGCCGAAGTTCTTCTCGGCGGTCATGTCGGCCAGGGTCGGGCAGGACCACAGCAGTGCGAAGCTCAGGCCAATGCCGGCTTTCACGAATGGGTTGAGCGTCATAGGGAGGAATCCTCGGCGTCGTCGTCTTCTTCTTGCAGGGCGTCGAGGGCCAGGGCGCTGGGGGCGCCCTGGACCATGCTGCCGCGCGCCTGCTTCTCTTGCGCGAGCAGGCGCTGGGCCTGGCTGCGCTGGTCAGGCGTCAATTGCTGGTCGAGTTGCTGCAGCAGTTCGGCCGACTGCTGCGTCGGGTTGGCCTGGGCCAGTTGCGCGAATACCCAGGCGTTGGCCGGCACCGGGCGAATGCCATGGCCTTCGCTGTAGAGCTGGGCCAGGGCGTAGTCGGCGCTGAGCTGGCCACCACGGGCGGCGCTGAGCAGGTGGTCGACGGCCTTCTGCGGCTCGACCTGGCCCAGGTAGCCACGGCGGTACAGCTGGCCGAGGTAGTAGTGGGCGCTGATCTCGCCGGCATCGGCGGCGGCCTGCAGGTGCTGCTCGGCCTTCTCGGCATCGGCTGGCAGCGTCTTGCCCTCGTAGTACAGGCGGCCGAGCAGCAGCTCGGCGCGCGGTTGTTCGGCGGCACGGCCCTTGTCGATGTAGCCGAGCAACTGCTCGGTGTCGCCGAGCTCGGGGAAGTCGTAGAGCAGTTGCGCCAGGCTGACCCAGGATGCCGGGTTGGCCGGGGCGATGTGTTCGAGCAGATCCTTGGCGGTGTTCTCGTCGGTCTGGCCGAGGCTGCGGTCGGCCAGCACCCGGGCCACACCGTCGACTCGGCTGGCCGGCACCTGACCACGGGCATGGGCGGCCTTGAGCTGCTGGACGAGTGCGGCCTGCTGTTCGGCCTGGCCGCGCTTCTGGTAGACGGTGGCCAGTTCCACGTAGCAGATGTCGGTGGTAGTGAGCGCGGCCTTGCAGATCCGTTCCACCTCGGCCAGGTTCTGGTCGTAGGTGCCCTGGGTGCGGTACAGCAGCACCTGGGCCAGGCCCGCTTCCGGGTTGCCGGCGGCGCGCCACTGGTCGATCTGCTGCTGGGCGTTCACGTTCGGGAAGCTCTGCGGGTGCTGCAGGTAGAGCATCGCCAACGGGATCAGGGTGTTGCCTTCGCCTTGCTGCGCGGCCAGCTTGAGCAGGGCCTCGGCCTCCTCGCGCTCGGCCTGGGTGCTGTCGGGCTTGGCCACCAGCAGGCGACCGAGGCGTGCCTGGGCGCGGGGCGAGGTGGCGGCAGCGGCGCGGTAGGTGGCCTCGGCCTGCTCGAGCTGGGCGGGGTCGCGCGAGGCGACCTTGATGTCGGCCAGGCCCACCTGGGCGTCGCTGTAGCCGAGGTCGGCCAGGGCCTTGTAGTTGCGTTCGGCCAGGGCGGTGTCGCCGCGTTTCATGGCCTCGTTGGCCAGGCGCTGATCGGGCAGGCCGGCGCAGCCGGCCAACGCAATGGCTGCAGCCAAGGCACAGAACCCAAGGGGCGCACAGGAAAAGTGGTGTCTGCGGGTCATCGCTCGGTCCTCTTACAGCCCACGGGCCACGGCCTTGTCGATCAGCCAGTTGAGCGACGGGCCACGGTCGCTGCTGACCGCGGCGGGGCGGCCAGCCAGCTCGGCGGGCAGGGCGCCATCGGGCTTGATCTGCACGCGGATGTCGGCGGCCAGGTCTTCGCTGTTGAGGCTGCTGCTGCCGACGATCTGGCCGGTGCGCACCTCGTCCTCGCCGGCGATCTGGAAGTTGACCCGGGTACCCGGCTTGACCTCGTCGAACTGGCGGTAGCTGAAGCGCGCCTCGATCATCGGGTTGCTGATGCGCGGTACCAGCTGGAAGATCGGCTGGCCCTTGCTGGCGTACTGACCGTCATCCACCAGCTGGCGGGCGACCACGCAATCGCAGGGGCTGGTGAGGGTGCCGGCGAGCTGCTTGCCGAACAGCTCCTCGACCTTGGCCGGTTCGAGCTGCGAGTCGTCCAGGTGGCCCTTGAGCAGGTCGAGCATGCTGGTGCTGAAGCTGGCCAGCGGCGCGCCCTTGACCACCTGGCCACCGCTTTCGACCAGGCTCTGCACGGTGCCGTCGCGGGGCATGGTGACGTTGGTGGTGGGCACCGCGACCACACCGGCCTCGGCATGGCTGACGAAGTACAGGCCGTACAGCGACTTGGCGATGAAGCCGAAGGCGGCCACGCCGACCACGAACACGCCGAGGCTCACGGTCACCGCGCGCAGGCGGCCGAAGGCCGAGAGCCCGGAGCCGCTGTCCTTCTGCTTGCGCGCCTTGGTGAAGTTGTCGCGCTGCAGGGTGCTGAGCACGTCGCCGACGTTGATCAGCTCGCCCGACAGGAAGGTGGTGATGATATGGCGCAGGGTCGCCACGTCACGCTGCTCCAGGTTCTGGAACTGCACGCCGACCCGGCCGCTGTCGCTCAGGTAGGAGCGCACCTGGAACTCGATGTCCATGGACAGGCCGAGGTTGTCGACCACGAACTGCAGGCGGCCACGCAGCACGTCGCCGACGTTCAGCGGCTGCTTGGCATGGAAGGACAGGCCCCCGGCGGAAAGATCGTCCACCTTCACATCGCGTGGCTCGCGGTTGCGGTCCAGGTAGCGCAGCTTGGCGGGGATGCGTACCCGGACGTGCTGGCGCTGGGCTTCGGACTCATGCACGACATTGGCGTTCACGGCGGTATTCATGGCGATTTCGTTCCTGTTAGATCCGATCCGAGGGGCTCACACGACCATGAACAGCACGGCGACGAAGATGCTGGCTGCCGAGAAGGTCATGGTTCGCGAGGACCAGGTGTTGAACCATTGTTGAAAGCTTGCGAGGTCACGCTTGAGGGCAGTGGGCTGGCGGGTCCAGGACTGCTTGTCGAGCCGGAAGAACACGTAGATCTTCATCAGCGCGCCGACGATCTGGTTGTAATAGAGGATCAGCGGGTAGGCCGGCCCCACGCTGTGGCCCGAGCACAGCAGCATGATGGTGAGGATCAGGCGGGTGATGCCGATCCACAGCAGGTACACCAGCAAAAAGCCCAGGCCGAACTTGAGGCTGGCGATCACCGCCACGGTCAGGCCCAGCAGGCTGGTCCACATGGACACGCGCTGGTCGAGCAGGACGATGCTGGTGAACAGCCCCAGGCGCTGCAGGCCAAGGCCCAGGGCGCGGGAGTTCTGCCGCAGGTTGTTGCCGTACCAGCGGTACATCAGCTTGCGGCTAGCCTTGACGAAGCTCTTCTCCGGCGGATGCTCGACGGTGTTGATCGCCGCGTCCGGCACGTAGAAGGTGTCGTAGCCCAGGCGCATCAGGCTGAACCAGCTGGACTTGTCGTCGCCGGTGAGGAACTTGAAACGGCCCAGGCGCCAGTGCTGCAGCGAGTCGCTCTCGACATCGGCGATGAACTCGGGGTTGGTCACGACGCTGGCGCGGAACATCGACATGCGCCCGGTCATGGTCAGCACGCGCTTGGACAGGGCCATCGAGCACATGTTGATGTGGCGCTGGGCGAAGCGCAGCTTGTGCCACTCGCTCATGATGTAGCCGCCACGCACTTCGCAGAACTCGTTGGTGGTCAGGCCACCGACGCTGGGAAACAGCTTGAACCAGGGCACGGTCTTGCGTACCACGCCTTCGCCGAGCACGGTGTCGCCGTCGATCACCGCCACCACCGCATGTTCGTCCGGCATCATCCGCGAGATGGCGCGAAAGCCGTAGGCCAGACCGTCGCGCTTGCCGGTGCCGGCGATGCGCACGAAGTCCAGGGTGACGTGCTCGGGTGGGTTGTACTTGGCCCACAGGCTCTTCACCAGCAGCTCGTCGGACATCTCCACCAGCGAGCAGACCACGGTGGTCGGGTAGCCGCAGGCGATCGCCTCGCGGATCACCGAGCTGTACACCTGGGCGGTGGTGTGGGCGTCGATGCGAAAGCTGGTGACCATCAGGTAGACGTGCGACGGGTCGGCCGCTTTGCCCAGCTTGCGCACCTTGTGGCGCAGGTAGGGGTAGACGCCGTAGAGGAAGATCATGCCGCGGATGAAATGGGTGGCGCCCATGGAGTAGCGCCAGATGCCGACAGCGCCGACCAGGAAGATGAAGTGCTTCGACTGCGAGTCGAAGATATCGCTGGGCAGGGCCAGGGCGATCAGCATGAGCAGGCTCATGTAGAGCAGCCACCCGGCGCACTGCAACAGCACTGTCTGGAGCCTTTGCATGTTCAGCATCCGTCGCGAAATCAGGGGGAAGGGCAGCGACGCAGCGCTGCCCGGCCGAGGGTTACCAGCAGATGCCTTCGGTGCGGCTGCCCGGACAGGTGGGCTTGCTCATGAAGCCGACCAGGTCGATGACCTGCTTGCCTGCCGGGGCCTGCAGGGCGAGGGCGCGGAACTTCTCGTCGCGGTTGCCCAGGACGATGATCTCGGCGTTGTCGATCACCTGCTCGAGGTCGGCGTTGAGCAGCGACGAGACATGGGGGATCTTCGACTCGATGTAGTCCTTGTTGGCGCCGTGGACACGGGCGTACTGCACGTTCTGGTCGTAGATGTTCAGCTCGTAGCCTTTGCCGATCAGGCGCTCGGCCAGTTCCACCAGCGGGCTTTCGCGCAGGTCGTCGGTGCCGGCCTTGAAGGACAGGCCAAGCAGGGCGACCTTGCGCTTGTCGTGGCTTTCGATGATGTCGAAGGCGTTCTGCACCTGGGACTCGTTGCTGCGCATCAGCGAGTCGAGCAGCGGGGCCTTCACGTCGAGGCTGGCGGCGCGGTAGGTGAGGGCGCGCACGTCCTTGGGCAGGCACGAGCCGCCGAAGGCGAAGCCTGGGCGCATGTAGTACTGGGACAGGTTCAGCGCCTTGTCCTGGCAGACCACGTCCATCACCTCGCGGCCATCGACGCCCACCGCCTTGGCGATGTTGCCGATCTCGTTGGCGAAGGTGACCTTGGTGGCGTGCCAGACGTTGCAGGTGTACTTGATCATCTCGGCCACCTCGACCGGCTTGCGGATGATCGGCGCGTCCAGTTCCTCGTACAGGGCCTGGAGTACGTCGCCGCTGGCGCTGTCCAGCTCGCCGATGACGGTCATCGGTGGGTGGTCGTAGTCCTTGATCGCGGTGCTCTCGCGCAGGAACTCGGGGTTGACCGCGACGCCGAAGTCGACACCGGCTCGCTTGCCGGAGCAGTCTTCGAGGATCGGGATCACCACGTTCTTGACGGTGCCTGGCAGTACGGTGCTACGCACCACGATGGTGTGGCGGCTGGTTTTGTCGCGCAGCACATGGCCGATTTCGCGGCACACCGATTCGATGTACTCCAGGCCTAGGTCGCCGTTCTTCTTGCTCGGGGTACCGACGCAGATCATCGACACGTCGCTGGCGCGGATGGCCTCGGCGAAGTCGGTGGTGCCGCGCAGGCGGCCGGTGGCGATGCCCTGTTGCAGCAGCTGTTCCAGGCCCGGCTCGACGATGGGCGACTTGCCCTGGTTGATCAGGTCGATCTTGGTGCTGGACACGTCCACACCAATCACTTCATGGCCCCGTGCCGACAGGCAACCTGCACAGACCGCACCCACATAACCCAAACCAAAGATGCTGATACGCATCGCATTCACCTCGTGTGTTTATCACGCCGGTTCCTTGCAAAAGAACCGGACCGGGTTGATTAACCAGCAGTTTTCGGGCGCACGGTTTCATGGCGAATGCACACTTCGCCGAGCGCAGGCATGAATAAATCTGGAGCGCACAAAGTTATGCACTCAAAGTTGGCAGTCAAAGGCCAGTAATTAAAAGGCGTGCCCTGAAATGCAGCCGTCTTTATTGCAGTGCGCTACCTGGCGCGCTGCTGTGCTTGTTTTTTCAAGTGGATAAATCCTTTGAAATCAACCACTAGGACGATTAGTGGGGCGCGTCTCTCCTGCATGGACAGGGCGTTCGGTGTGTTATCCGTTGCGCCTGTCGAGTTGTTGGAGCCGGTAGTGGATACCTGCCGCTTGTCATCTGTAAGTCATCTCTCACGCCACGCGTTGAAGAATCGTTACGGGTCCTATGAGCGATTGCCGGTAGCAGAAGTTCCAAGGTGGGTTCCGCACCGGTGAAAGATTTCTAAATATTTTTTCAGGGCTAAATACTTTCAATCTGATGGCACGGCGCAGTTCAACCCTTGTATATAAAGGGCGAGATAGGGATGGGATAGTTTTATGCCAGCACGCGAAAAAAATTTTCAAGAATCGTCAAAAAACTACGAACGGTCTTATGGCGTTTTGCGATAACGATAGGGGCGTTGTTTTTTTGACGTCGAGATTGTGGCGAGGTGGCAATTTGAAGCCTGCCCTATTGCAGGGCGGATGATATGGAGTGGCCATTAATACGCCGTCGGTAATCCGATGACCGGTCGGCCATTTGGGGGCTGCGCAGCAGCCCCATAGCTAATCGATGGGCATTGCTGGGTAGCCCTGCTTATTCGGCAGGGTGGTCGCGCAGGAACACCAGGTGATCCGGCTTGGACTGCTCGGCACTGTAGTAGTACCCCTGCGCATCGAACTGCTTGAGTCGCTCGGGGTCGTCGATGCGTTCCTGGATCACGAACCGGCTCATCATCCCGCGCGCTTTCTTGGCATAGAAGCTGATGATCTTGTACTGCCCGTTCTTGAAGTCCTTGAAATCGACGTTGATGACGCGTGCATTCAAGGCGCTGCGCTTGACCGCGCTGAAGTATTCATTGCTGGCCAGGTTGAGCAGCACATCGTCGCCCTGGTCGGCCAGGGCCTGGTTCAGCCACTCGCTGATGCGCGTGCCCCAGAAGGCATAGAGGTCTTTGCCGCGGGCGTTGGCCAGCTTGGTGCCCATCTCCAGGCGATAGGGCTGCATCAGGTCCAGCGGACGCAGCAGGCCGTACAGCCCCGAGAGCATGCGCAGGTGGTCCTGGGCGTAGCTGAAGTCATCCTCGTCGAGGCTTTCGGCGTCCAGGCCGGTATAGACGTCGCCCTTGAAGGCCAGCAGCGCCTGCTTGGCGTTGGCCGGGGTGAAGTCTGGGGTCCAACTGCCGAAGCGGGCGGCGTTGAGGCCGGCGAGCTTGTCGGACAGGTGCATCAGCTCGCTGATCTGCGCTGGCGACAGCTCGCGCAACTGGGTGATCAGTGCCTGAGAGTCGTCCAGGTACTGAGGCAGGGTGAAGCGCTGGGTCACCGGCGGGGTGTCGTAGTCGAGGGTCTTGGCGGGGGAAATCACCGTCAGCATCGGGTCGGCTCCTGGAATCGTCGCTGCGGATTCTACGGGCTGGGGCGGGCAAGGCCAAACTATGGTGACGATAGTCGCAGACCATCACCGGGGCGCGAGCTATAGTGCGCCCCGTGTTCTCGTGGAGAGTTCGATCGTGCGCATTGCCTTCGTCCTGCTGGCCGGCCTGTTGAGCCTGGCCGCCCAGGCGGCACCACCAGCCCCGGCCAGCCTGGATCGCAGCCTGTGGCCCGAGCGACTGGACAGCCCGGCGCTGTTCGATGTCGCATCGCGGGCCGAAATCCTGTCGTTCGCCCAGGCCCTTCAGGAGAGCGAGATGCTCGATGAAAAGGCCCTGGCGGCGCGCCTGCGGCTCAGGCAGATCAACCTGCCGGTGATTCGTGCGGTGCGGGCGCGGATGTGGCAACGGCTGTGGCAGAACTACCAACAAGCGCAACGCAGTTGCGGGCTGGACGCCTCGTTCTGTTACCCGGTCGAGTCCATGGCCGAGCTGCGTACCCGGGCCGCCAGCTTCGCCGACGGGGTAGGCAGCTTCTATAGCGGCTGGATCGAGCCGAGCCGGCAGTTCCACACCCGCTACCTGGACGAGCAGTTGCGCAAGGCCGCGCTGTTCCCACAGACCAGCAGCGAGGTGGAGCGCTTGTCCAGCCGCGAGCGCAATGGCGACGAACTCAATGACCGGATGTTCCTGCTGACCTTCGTCGGTGGACCTGGCCTGCAGGGCGGTCACACTGACACGCTAGCCGATTACCTGCGCCGTCAGAAACTGGGCGCTACGTTCTTCGTCCTCGGCAACCGCCTGCAGCAGCGCCGCGACGCAGGGCCGGCCAATGCCCTGGCGGCGCTGTATGCCGGCCAATGCGTGGGGATCCAGGGCTGGGAGTACCGGTCCCACGCCCAGTGGCAGGACTGGCAGGATTCGTTACGACGCAGCCAGGCGCGGGTCCAGTCCGACCTGCCGGAGCAGTACGTGCCGCTGTTCCGACCGCCCTACGGGCAGCGCCGGGCCGATGGCGAGGCCTTCATGACTGCCCAGCAGCTGCAGGTCTCGCTGTGGGACATCGACGCCCACGACGACAGCGCGTTGAGCGCCGAGGCGTCGGCCCAGCGTGTGCTGACCCTGATGCTGCTGTGGCGCAAGGGCGTGATCCAGTTCCACGACGACCTGCCCAAGGCACGGCCGGCGGTGGAATGGCTGCTGCGCAATACGGCGCAGGGCGGGATCGGTTGGGAGGATTGCCTGGCGTACGGGAGGCGGGGGGAGCTTTAGAGCTTGCAGCTTGCATAGGCCTGATCTTTGACTTTAGTACCGCCCCAGCCCCAAGCCAAGCCCTGTTCGTCAATCGGAAAAATAAACTTCAACGGAACGTAAAAAGACTTTTTTTGGTCATGGATTATGCGGTATGTAGGAATCAGACAGCCGAAACCTGCAGCACAGGTGGCGTCATCCAGGCCCTCCTTGCCAGGTGCGCTCCCCGCCCGTAACGACGCGGATACGGGGAGAACGGCGGTCACTCTGCGGCGCAGCGGTACGCGTCGCGTGGCTTTCACACAAGGTGACCGAGTATGGATGACCAAGGACGCAACCCTTCCTCCAACAAGCCAATCCTGTATGTGCTCGATACCAATGTCCTGATTCACGACCCCAATGCCCTGCTCAACTTCGAGGAGCACCACGTCGCTATCCCGATGACGGTGCTGGAGGAACTCGACAAGCTCAAGACCGGCAAGCACACCATCGCCGCCGAATGCCGCCAGGCCATCCGCCTGATCGACCAGACCCTGGGCGATGCCTCGCCCAGCGACGTCGAGCAGGGCGTGCCGATCCAGCGTGGCAAGAGCGGCCCCAAGGGCTTCCTGTCGATCCTGATGAGCCCGCGCAACGAACCCAACCGGCTACTGCCGGACACCCTCAACGACAACATCATCATCAACCAGCTCCTCGAGCTGCGCACCAGACGCCCCGACCTGGACGTGGTACTGGTGACCAAGGACATCAACATGCGCCTGAAGGCGCGTGCCTGCGGCATCGCCGCCGAGGACTACAGCACCGACCAGTTGGTCGACGACGTTTCGCTGCTGTCCAAGGGCTACCACTCGGTGACCGGCTCGTTCTGGGACCGCGTCAGCAAGGTCGAGACCCGCCAGGAGCGTGGCCGCACCTGGCACCGGGTGCAACTGACCGACAACCTGCCGGCGGTGCACGTCAACGAGTTCATCATCGATGAACAAGGCTTCGTCGGCTGGATCAAGGGCATCCGTGAGGACGAGCTGCTGCTGCTCGACCTGCACCAGGAGCCCTTGCTGCACCAGGAAGCCTGGGGCCTGAAACCGCGTGACATCCACCAGAGCCTGGCGCTGTTCGCCCTGCTGGACCCAGACATCCACCTGGTCAACCTGACCGGCGCCGCTGGCTCCGGCAAGACCATCCTCGCGCTCGCCGCGGCCATCGAGCAGACCATGGTCAGCAAGCGCTACCGGCGCATCATCGCCACCCGCAGCGTGCAGGGGCTGGACCAGGAGATCGGCTTCCTGCCAGGCACCGAGGCGGAGAAGATGGAGCCGTGGCTGGGGGCGATCACCGACAACCTCGAAGCCTTGCACATGGACGACGAGAGCACCCATGGCAGCGTCGAGTACATCCTCGAAAGGGTGCCGCTGCAGTTCAAGTCGCTGAACTACATTCGCGGTCGCAGCTTCCAGCAGAGTCTGATCCTCATCGACGAATGCCAGAACCTCACCCCGCACCAGATGAAGACCATCATCACCCGTGCCGGAGCCGGGTCCAAGGTGGTCTGCCTGGGCAACCTGGCGCAGATCGATACGCCGTACCTGTCGGCCACCAGTTCTGGCCTGACCTACCTCACCGAACGCTTCAAGGACTTCCCCCACGGCGTTCACATCACCCTGCAGGGCGTGCCGCGCTCGGTGCTGGCCGAGTACGCCGAGTCCCACCTGTAGTCTTTTTCGAGCCGGGCGGCTTTGCGCCCGGCTTTTTTTTCTGCGTGATTCTGACCTGCGGGTTTACACTCTTTGCTCCCTAACAGGAGGAAAGCTGTGCTGACTCATCTCGATTCTCAGGGGCGCGCCAATATGGTCGACGTCACCGAAAAAGCCGTGACCGCACGCGAGGCGGTGGCCGAGGCGCGGGTGCGCATGTTGCCGCAGACCTTGCAGATGATCGTCGATGGCGAGCACCCCAAGGGCGACGTGTTCGCCGTGGCGCGGATCGCCGGGATCCAGGCGGCGAAGAAGACCAGTGACCTGATCCCGCTGTGCCATCCCTTGATGCTCACCAGCGTCAAGGTCGAACTGGCCGCCGAGGGGCAGGATGTCGTGCACATCGTCGCCCGCTGCAAGCTGGCCGGGCAGACCGGCGTGGAAATGGAGGCGCTGACTGCCGCCAGCGTCGCCGCGCTGACGATCTACGACATGTGCAAGGCCGTGGACAAGGGCATGGTCATCGAGCAGGTGCGCCTGCTGGAGAAGATCGGCGGCAAGAGCGGCCATTACCAGGTGGAGGCGTGATGAAAGTCCAGGTGGTGTATTTCGCCCGTTACCGTGAACTGCTGGGCCGCGATGGCGAGCCGCTCGAAGGCGCCTTCGTGACCCTCGACGATGTGCGCCAGGCGCTGGTAGCCAAGGGCGGGCAGCATGAGGTGCTGGCCGAGCAGAACCTGATGTGCGCGCGCAACCAGGACCTGTGCAAGCTCGACGAGCCTGTGGAGGAGGGCGACGAAGTGGCGTTCTTCCCACCGGTGACGGGAGGTTGAGCATGGGCGTGCGGGTACAGGCGCAGGCGTTCGACCCGGGCCACGAGCTCAATGCCATGCATGCGGCCAATGTCGGCGTGGGGGCGGTGGTCGGTTTCGTCGGCTATGTGCGGGATTTCAACGATGGCCGTGACGTGGCCGGGATGTTTCTCGAGCATTACCCGGGGATGACCGAGAAGGCCCTGGCCAAGATCGTCGTCGAAGCCGAGCAGCGTTGGCCGTTGCTCAAGGTCGAGGTGCTGCACCGCATCGGTGCGCTGGAGCCGGGCGAGCCGATCGTCTTCGTCGGTGTGGCCAGCGCACACCGGCAGGCGGCCTTCGATGCCTGCAACTTCATCATGGATTACCTGAAGACCCGGGCACCGTTCTGGAAGAAGGAGAACACCCAAGAGGGGCCGCGCTGGGTGGAAGGCAAGCAGAGCGACCAGGACGCGGCCGGGCGTTGGTAGCCGGCTGGGATTTGCCCCTGCCGGCCAACTGAGTGACACCTTGTAATCCTGGGGCCGCACGGCTCAGTGGTGCTTGCGCGGCACCGGCTTGAGCAACTCATCCGGCGGCATCTCGCACTTGATCTTGCGCCCCAGCAGCTCTTCGATGGCCGGCAACTGGTAGGCATCGTCCTCGCCGGCGAAGCTGATCGACACGCCGCTGGTCCCCGCCCGGCCGGTCCGGCCGATGCGGTGCACGTAGTCGTCCGGATCCTCCGGCAGGGTGAAGTTGATCACGTGGCTGATGCCATCGATATGGATGCCACGGCCAGCCACGTCGGTGGCCACCAGCACCGCGATACGCCCCTCGCGGAAGCTCTCCAGGGTGCGAATGCGCTTGTGCTGCGGCACATCGCCAGACAACTGTGCGGCGTTGATGCCGTCGCGCACCAGGCGCTCCTCGATGCGCCGCACCTCGTCCTTGCGGTTGGCGAAGACCATCACCCGCTCCCACTTGTTCTGGGTCACCAGGTTGTACAACAGCTTGTACTTGTCGCTGCTGGCCACCGCATAGACGTGCTGCTCGACGGTTTCGCTGGCCACGTTCTCCGGCTCGATCTCGACGATGGCCGGGTTGGTGGTCCACTGCTTGGCCAGGTTCATCACGTCGTCGGTGAAGGTGGCGGAGAACAGCAGGGTCTGGCGTTCGCTCTTGGGCGGGGTCTGGCGGATGATCTGCCGCACCTGGGGGATGAAGCCCATGTCGAGCATGCGGTCGGCTTCGTCCAGCACCAGCACCTCGACCATGTCCAGGTGCACCTCGCCGCGCTGGTGGAAGTCCAGCAAGCGCCCCGGGGTGGCCACCAGGATGTCGCAGTGACGCGATTCCAGGGCCTTGAGCTGCTTGTCGAAGTCCATGCCGCCAACGAAGGTCATGACGTTCAGGCCGCTGTACTTGGTCAGGGCCATGGCGTCCTTGGCGATCTGCACCACCAGTTCGCGGGTGGGCGCGATCACCAGGGCCCGTGGCTCGCCCATGTAGCGCTCCTTGGGCGGCGGCACCTGCTGCAACTGGGAAATGATCGAGATCAGGAACGCCGCGGTCTTGCCGGTGCCGGTCTGGGCCCGGCCGATGGCGTCCTGGCCACGCAGGGTGTGGCCCAGTACCTGGGCCTGGATCGGCGTGCAGTAGGGGAAGCCCAGGTCATGGATGGCGTGCATCAACTCGTTGGAGAGCTTGAAGTCGTGGAAGCGGGTCTTGCCCTCCTGGGGCTCGACCACGAAATCCTCTGGCTTCCACAGGCTGGCCTGGGGCTTGGGCTTGCGTTCGCGACGCGGTTTGTCCTTGCCAGGCTTGTCGCCACGGGGCGCGACTGGCGCCTCGGCCTGGGGAGGGGAAGTGGGCTTGGCCTTGGCGGCCGGCGGCTCGGCCGCCGTCGGGGGCGTGATCACGTGGGCTGCGGGTTCGACGGCCTGAGGTGTGGCGTCTCCCTTGCCGAATATTTTTTTGAGTGCCTTGAGCACGATCGTCTCATCAACTGGTTAAGGAATGTACGCCGGGCAGTGTAATGCAAGATTCAGGCGCGGCGTAGTGGAGCGGTCCGACAACTACAGCGAAATACACCGCTAGCGCAAACGGCGGACCAGCCAGTTGTAGATGTCGTTGATCTCCTGGGGCACCACTTCGTGCTCCATCGGGTATTCCTCCCAGGTCGCCTCGACACCCCAGTGCTTGAGGTGCTCGAAGGCGGTGCGGCCCATGGACGGGATCACCACCGGATCGTGCACGCCATGCAGGCACAGGGCCGGGGTACGTTGCTGGCAAGCGCTGAGCTGGTGGCCCTCGGTGAAGGTCGGGGCGTAGGTGGACAACGCCAGCACGCCGCCCAGGGCTTCCTGCCACTTTATATAGGCTGTGTGCAGGACCACCGCGCCACCCTGGGAAAAGCCCGCCAGGAAGATCCGCGCCAGGTCGATGCCCTTGGCCCGCTCGGCCTCGATCAGGCCCACCACCTGCTCGGCGGACTCCTCGAGCTGGGCTTCGTCGATGGCCCGGGCCGGGGTCATGGCCTTGATGTCGTACCAACTGGGCATGGCGTAGCCGCCATTGATCGTTACCGGACGAGTGGGCGCCTGGGGCATGACGAAACGGGTGCTGAGCAGGTGCTCCTGCAGGGCTTCGGCCACTGGTAGGAAGTCGTAACGGTCTGCACCAAGACCGTGCAACCAGATCACACAGGCATCGGTGGTGTTCTGCGGTTCGAGAATCAGGGGGTTACTCATGACGGCTCCAAAAACGTGCGTGCGTACTTATTGAGTGCGTTAAAAAAAGGCAAGGGTGGGTAATGCCACAAGAAGATGTCGCAACTCTACAACTTTTCCTACTTGACGACCGCTTAAACGCTCCAGCCTTCAGCTCTGGTACGCACTTTGCTATGTCCCAAGCGATGCGAGGGGATGGGCCGGCGACGGTAACACCCCCGTGTGGATAGAAAGGCTGTCATAGAACAGCTCATTGCGCCAATTGACCCAATAACAAGCCAACAAGGGTCGGATGCACCTCACAAGGGTGCGGTGCAATTCCGGCTCGGTACAACAAGAGCGATTTGGAGGTTGTTGATGAAGAGGTTGAAATCCACCCTGGCAGTCCTGACCGCTGCCACCGCACTGGGCAGCGTCGGTGTCGCCCAGGCCGGCGCTACTCTCGATGCGGTGACCAAGAAGGGCTTCGTCCAGTGTGGCGTGAGCGATGGCTTGCCAGGTTTCTCGGTGCCGGACAACACCGGCAAGATCGTCGGCATCGATGCCGATGTCTGCCGCGCCGTGGCCGCCGCTGTGTTCGGTGACGCCACCAAGGTCAAGTTCAGCCAGCTCAATGCCAAGGAGCGCTTCACCGCGCTGCAGTCCGGCGAGGTCGACGTGCTGTCGCGCAACACCACCTGGACCAGCTCGCGCGATGCCGGCATGGGCCTGCTGTTCACCGGCGTCACCTACTACGATGGCGTGGGCTTTCTGGTCAACAAGAAGCTCGGCGTCTCCAGCGCCAAGGAGCTCGATGGTGCGACCATCTGCATCCAGGCCGGTACCACCACCGAGCTGAACGTCTCCGACTACTTCCGCGCCAATGGCCTGAAGTACACCCCCATCACCTTCGACACCTCCGACGAGAGCGCCAAGTCGCTGGAGTCCGGGCGTTGCGACGTGCTGACCTCGGACAAGTCGCAGCTCTACGCGCAGCGTTCCAAGCTGGCCGCCCCGGCCGACTACGTGGTGCTGCCGGAAACCATCTCCAAGGAGCCCCTGGGCCCGGTGGTGCGCAAGGGTGACGAGGAGTGGTTCAACATCGTCAAGTGGACCCTGTTCGCCATGCTCAACGCCGAGGAAGCCGGCGTGACCTCGAAGAACGTCGAGGCCGAGGCCAAGTCCACCAAGAACCCCGACGTCGCCCGCCTGCTCGGCACCGACGGCGAGTACGGCAAGGACCTCAAGCTGCCCAAGGACTGGGTGGTACAGATCGTCAAGCAGGTCGGCAACTATGGCGAAGTGTTCGAGAAGAACCTGGGCCAGAGCACTGACCTGAAGATCGACCGCGGCATGAACGCCCTGTGGAACAACGGCGGCATCCAGTACGCGCCACCTGTGCGCTGATGGTTGCCTCCTGCGGCGGCATCCTGCCGCCGCAGGCTGTTCGATCCCTTCTTTGCGGGGCATTTCATGCACAATCAAATCGGCGCACCCAAGGGGTTTTCCCTGAGCGATCCACGTGTGCGCGCGTGGCTGTTCCAGGTCATCACGGTGGTTCTCGTGGTCGGCCTGGGCTGGTACCTGTTCCATAACACCCAGACCAACCTGCAGCACCGGGGCATCACCTCGGGCTTCGACTTCCTCGAACGCAGCGCCGGCTTCGGCATCGCCCAGCACCTGATTCCCTACGTGGAGTCGGACAGCTATGCGCGCGTGTTCGTCATCGGCCTGCTCAACACTTTGCTGGTGACCTTCATCGGCATCGTCCTGGCCACCTTTCTGGGCTTCGTCATCGGCGTGGCGCGGCTGTCGCCGAACTGGATGATCAACAAGCTGGCGACCGTGTACGTGGAGACCTTCCGCAACATCCCGCCCTTGCTGCAGATCCTGTTCTGGTACTTCGCCGTGTTCCTCACCCTGCCGGGGCCGCGGGGCAGCATCAACATCGACGACATGTTCTTCATCAGCAACCGTGGCCTGAACATGCCGGGCGCGTCCATGGCCGAGGGCTTCTGGCCGTTCGTCATCGCCCTGGTGGCGGCGATCGTCGCCATCGTGCTGATGGTGCGGCATGCCAACAAGCGTTTCGACGAAACCGGCGAGCCGTTCCACAAGTTCTGGGTCGGCCTGTTGCTGTTCTTCGGCATCCCCGGCGTGTGCGTGCTGCTGTTCGGCAGCCCGGTGCACTGGGAAGTGCCGCAGCTCAAGGGCTTCAACTTCGTCGGTGGCTGGGTGCTGATCCCGGAACTGCTGGCCCTGACCCTGGCGCTGACCATCTACACCGCGGCGTTCATCGCCGAGATCGTGCGCTCGGGTATCCGTTCGGTCAGCCATGGCCAGACCGAGGCTGCGCGTTCCCTCGGCCTACGCGAGGGGCCGACCCTGCGCAAGGTGATCATCCCCCAGGCCCTGCGGGTGATCGTGCCGCCGCTGACCAGCCAGTACCTGAACCTGGCGAAGAACTCGTCCCTGGCCGCCGGTATCGGCTACCCGGAGATGGTCTCGCTGTTCGCCGGTACCGTGCTCAACCAGACCGGCCAGGCCATCGAGGTGATCGCCATCACCATGAGTGTCTATCTCGCCATCAGCATCAGCATTTCCCTGCTGATGAACTGGTACAACAAGCGCATCGCGCTGATCGAGCGGTGAGGATACGCCCGTGACTGCCCATGTTTTCAAACCTGACATGCCGCCACCGGTCAAGACCGTCGGCGTGCTCGCCTGGATGCGGAGCAACCTGTTTTCCAACTGGCTCAACACCCTCCTGACCCTATTCGCCCTGTACCTGGTATGGCTGATCGTACCGCCGCTGGTGCAGTGGGCGTTCATCGATGCCAACTGGATCGGCACCACCCGCGCCGACTGCACCAAGGAGGGCGCCTGCTGGGTGTTCATCCAGCAGCGCTTCGGCCAGTTCATGTACGGCTACTACCCGGTGGAGTTGCGCTGGCGCGTCGACCTGACCGTGTGGCTCGCCGTGCTCGGCGCCGCGCCGCTGTTCATCCGGCGCTTCCCGCGCAAGGTGGCCTACGGCCTGGGCTTTCTGGTGCTGTACCCGATCCTTGCCTACACCCTGTTGCATGGCGGCCACCTGGGCCTGGAGACGGTGCCCACCAGCCAGTGGGGCGGCCTGATGCTGACCCTGGTGATCGCCACCGTCGGCATCGTCGGCGCCTTGCCCCTGGGCATCCTGCTGGCGCTGGGACGGCGCTCGAACCTGCCGGCGGTGAAGGTGGTCTGCGTCACCTTCATCGAGTTCTGGCGTGGCGTGCCGCTGATCACCGTGCTGTTCATGTCTTCGGTGATGCTGCCGCTGTTCCTGCCCGAAGGCATGAGCTTCGACAAGCTGTTGCGGGCGATGATCGGGGTGATCCTGTTCCAGTCGGCCTATATCGCCGAGGTGGTGCGCGGTGGCCTGCAGGCCATCCCCAAGGGCCAGTACGAAGCGGCCGCGGCCATGGGCCTGGGCTACTGGCGCGCCATGGGCCTGGTGATCCTGCCCCAGGCGCTGAAGCTGGTGATCCCTGGCATCGTCAACACCTTCATCGCACTGTTCAAGGACACCAGCCTGGTGATCATCATCGGCCTGTTCGACCTGCTCAACAGCGTCAAGCAGGCGGCTGCGGACCCGGCCTGGCTGGGCATGGCCACCGAGGGCTATGTGTTCGCCGCCCTGGTGTTCTGGATTTTCTGTTTCGGTATGTCCCGCTACTCCATGCACTTGGAGCGCAGGCTGGACACGGGCCACAAGCGTTAGGAGTTTCGAAATGAGTGAAGCGATCAAGCAGCCTGCAGGCCCGGAAGGCATCATCCAGATGCAGGGCGTGAACAAGTGGTACGGCCAGTTCCACGTGCTCAAGGACATCAACCTCAATGTGCGACAGGGCGAGCGCATCGTGCTGTGCGGGCCGTCCGGCTCGGGCAAGTCCACCACCATCCGCTGCCTCAACCGCCTGGAGGAACACCAGCAAGGGCGCATCGTGGTCGATGGCGTGGAGCTGACCAACGACCTCAAGCAGATCGAGGCGATCCGCCGCGAGGTGGGCATGGTGTTCCAGCATTTCAACCTGTTCCCGCACCTGAGCATCCTGGAGAACTGCACCCTGGCGCCGATGTGGGTGCGCAAGATGCCCCGGCGCCAGGCCGAGGAAATTGCCATGCACTACCTGGAGCGGGTGCGCATTCCCGAGCAGGCGCACAAGTACCCGGGGCAGTTGTCCGGTGGCCAGCAGCAGCGGGTGGCGATCGCTCGGGCGCTATGCATGAAGCCGAAGATCATGCTGTTCGACGAGCCGACTTCGGCGCTCGATCCGGAGATGGTCAAGGAAGTGCTCGATACCATGGTGGGGCTGGCCGAGGATGGCATGACCATGCTCTGCGTGACCCACGAGATGGGGTTTGCCCGCACCGTGGCGAACCGGGTGATCTTCATGGACAAGGGCGAGATCGTCGAGCAGGCCTCGCCGGATGACTTCTTCGATCGGCCGCGCAGCGATCGGACCAAGTTGTTCCTCAGCCAGATCCTGCATTGAGGCAGTTTGGGGTCGCTCTGCGGCCCCAGATGTCAGTTGAAGGTCCTGACTGGAGAGCAGGGCTTGCCCTGCGAACGGGCTGCAAGACAGCCCCCGGAATCGGTTTACTTCTCTTCCTTGGCCGTGATCGGTGCGGGCGGTGGTCGCAGCCCCACCTCGGCGATCAGCTTGAGCTGCTGACCATTGCGGATGACCTCGATCGCGACTTTCTCGTTGGGTTTGATCCGCGCCACCTGGTTCATCGACTTGCGCCCGTCGCCGGCCGGCTCGCCGTTGATGCTGAGGATCACGTCGCCCAGCTGCAGCCCTGCCCGTTGCGCCGGGCCATCGCGGAAAATCCCCGCCACGACGATGCCTGGGCGGCCCTCCATGCCGAACGACTCGGCCAGTTCCTGGCTCAGGGGTTGTACCTCGATGCCCAGCCAGCCACGGATCACCTGGCCATGCTCGATGATCGACTTCATCACCTCCAGGGCCAGCTTGACCGGGATGGCGAAGCCGATGCCCTGGGAGCCGCCGGACTTGGAGAAGATCGCCGTGTTGATGCCGATCAGGTTGCCGTTGGCATCGACCAGCGCGCCGCCGGAGTTGCCCGGGTTGATCGCAGCGTCGGTCTGGATGAAGTCCTCGTAGTTGTTCAGCCCCAGCTGGTTGCGGCCGGTGGCGCTGATGATGCCCATGGTCACGGTCTGGCCGACGCCGAAAGGGTTGCCGATGGCCAGGGACACGTCGCCGATGTGGATGTTGTCCGAGCGGCCGATGGTGATGGCCGGCAATTTCTTCAGGTCGATCTTGAGCACCGCCAGGTCCGTCTCCGGATCGCTGCCGATCACCCGCGCCAGGGTCTCGCGGCCGTCCTTGAGCGCCACCACGATCTGGTCGGCACCGCTGGTCACGTGGTTGTTGGTCAGCAGGTAGCCCTCGGGGCTCATGATCACCGCCGAACCCAGGCTCGACTCCCAGCGCCGCTGCTTGGGCAGGTTGTCGCCGAAGAAGCGGCGGAACTGCGGATCCTCGAACAGCGGATGGGCGCCCTTGTTCACCACCTTGGTGGTGTACAGGTTGGCGACCGCGGGGGCGGCCAGGGTCACGGCGTCGGCATAGGACACCGGGCCTTGCATGATCCGGGTGGTCTGCGGCGCCTGTTGCAGGTTGACGTCCTGGCTGGGCAGGCCGACCCACTGGGGAAAGCGCTGGATGATCAGCAGGGCGATCAGCACACCGGTAAGCAGGGGCCAGCCAAAGTAACGCAGAGCCTTGAGCATCGAATGAATCCTGGGAGTAGGGCGGGAGCGGCGTCAGCGCGGCCCGAGGGCGCGAGCGCGCGCGATCATACACCTGAACGGGTCGATCTGCGACGCTGCGGCAGCGGCCTTCGCGGGCCTGTGCGCAAAACGGCCTCGCTACCTTGCCCCCAGGCGTCTGCCACCGGTTTCCCCGAGGCCTGCGACGGCCCATAATGGCGGCCATTATACGGGCGTTGTTCCCGATGAATGTGCAGATTTCGAGGAGATTTTCATGGCCGTCGCCCTGAGCACCTTGGTCGAGGAAGCCGAGCGCTACCTGGCCAGCGCCAAGATCCAGGATTACTGCCCCAACGGCCTGCAGGTCGAGGGGCGCCCGCAGGTCAGCCGTATCGTCAGCGGGGTCACCGCCAGCCAGGCGCTGCTGGATGCGGCGGTAGAGGCCGAGGCCGACCTGGTGCTGGTGCACCATGGTTATTTCTGGAAGGGCGAGAGCCCGTGCATCACCGGCATGAAGCAGCGCCGGATCAAGACCCTGCTCAAGCACGACATCAGCCTGTTGGCCTTCCACCTGCCGCTGGACGTGCACCCCGAGGTGGGCAACAACGTGCAGCTGGCGCGCCAGCTGGACATCACCGTCGAAGGCCCGCTGGACCCGGAGAACCCCCGGGTGGTCGGGTTGGTGGGCTCGCTGGCCGAGCCAATGTCGGCGCGGGATTTCGCTCGCCGCGTGCAGGAGGCCATGGGCCGCGAGCCGCTGTTGGTGGAAGGCGACGGGGTGATCCGTCGGGTCGGCTGGTGCACCGGCGGTGGCCAGGGCTACATCGACGATGCCATCGCCGCCGGGGTCGACCTGTTCCTCAGCGGCGAGGCCTCCGAGCAGACCTTCCACAGCGCCCGTGAGAACGGCGTCAGCTTCATCGCCGCCGGGCACCATGCCACCGAGCGCTATGGGGTGCAGGCGCTGGGCGACTACCTGGCCCGGCGGTTCGCCGTGGAGCATCTGTTCATCGATTGCCCGAATCCGATCTGATGGCCTGAGCGGGGCTGTTGCGGCGTGCCACGGCCCCGATTTCATCCCAAACCCCCAGTCATATGGTTAGATTGTTTCGATCTAGCAGCCCTCCTAAATAGAATCAGGCGCTGTGATAAAGTGGCTCGCTCGAACACGGCCCGCTGGCCGTCCATAAGATCGTTTTTCGTGAGTAGCCATGGTCGACAAACTGACGCACTTGAAACAGCTGGAGGCGGAAAGCATCCACATCATCCGCGAGGTGGCCGCCGAGTTCGACAACCCGGTGATGCTGTACTCGATCGGCAAGGATTCCGCCGTGATGCTGCACCTGGCGCGCAAGGCTTTCTTCCCGGGCAAGCTGCCGTTTCCGGTGATGCATGTCGACACCCAGTGGAAGTTCCAGGAGATGTATCGCTTCCGCGACAAGATGGTCGAGGAAATGGGACTGGAGTTGATCACCCACGTCAACCCCGAGGGCGTGGCGCAGGGTATCAACCCGTTCACCCATGGCAGCTCCAAGCACACCGACATCATGAAGACCCAGGGCCTGAAGCAGGCGCTGGACAAGTACGGCTTCGACGCCGCATTCGGTGGCGCGCGCCGCGACGAGGAGAAGTCGCGGGCCAAGGAGCGCGTCTACTCGTTCCGCGACAGCAAGCATCGCTGGGACCCGAAGAACCAGCGTCCGGAGCTGTGGAACATCTACAACGGCAAGGTCAACAAGGGCGAGTCGATCCGCGTCTTCCCGCTGTCGAACTGGACCGAGCTGGACATCTGGCAGTACATCTACCTCGAAGGCATCCCGATCGTGCCGCTGTACTTCGCCGCCGAGCGTGACGTCATCGAGAAGAACGGCACCCTGATCATGATCGATGACGAGCGCATCCTCGAACACCTCAGCGACGAGGAGAAGGCACGCATCGTCAAGAAGAAGGTGCGTTTCCGTACCCTCGGCTGCTACCCGTTGACGGGCGCTGTCGAGTCGGAGGCCGAAACGCTCACCGACATCATTCAGGAAATGCTCCTGACGCGCACTTCCGAGCGCCAGGGCCGAGTCATCGACCACGATGGCGCCGGTTCCATGGAAGACAAGAAACGTCAGGGCTACTTCTAATTTTCAGGGTTACTCCATGTCGCACCAATCCGATTTGATCAGCGAAGATATCCTCGCTTATCTCGCTCAACACGAGCGCAAAGAACTGCTGCGTTTCCTCACCTGCGGTAACGTGGATGACGGCAAGAGCACCCTGATCGGGCGCCTGCTGCACGACTCGAAGATGATCTACGAGGACCACCTCGAGGCCATCACCCGCGACTCGAAGAAAGTCGGCACCACCGGCGAAGACGTGGACCTGGCGCTGCTGGTCGACGGCCTGCAGGCCGAGCGCGAGCAGGGCATCACCATCGATGTCGCCTACCGCTACTTCTCCACCGCCAAGCGCAAGTTCATCATCGCCGACACCCCGGGCCACGAGCAGTACACCCGCAACATGGCCACCGGTGCCTCGACGTGCGACCTGGCGATCATCCTGGTCGATGCCCGCTACGGCGTGCAGACCCAGACTCGCCGGCACAGCTTCATCGCCTCCCTGCTGGGCATCAAGCATATCGTCGTCGCGGTCAACAAGATGGACCTCAAGGACTTCGACCAGCAAGTGTTCGAGTCGATCAAGGCCGACTACCTGACGTTCGCCGAAGGCATCAACCTCAAGCCATCGAGCCTGCACTTCGTGCCGATGTCGGCGCTCAAGGGCGACAACGTGGTCAACCGCAGCGAGCGTTCGCCGTGGTACACCGGCCCTGCGCTGATGGAGATCCTCGAGACCGTGGAAGTGGCGGCCGACCGTAACTTCACCGACCTGCGCTTCCCGGTGCAGTACGTCAACCGCCCGAACCTGAACTTCCGTGGCTTCGCCGGCACCATCGCCAGTGGCGTCGTGCACAAAGGCGACGACATCGTCGTGCTGCCGTCGGGCAAGAGCAGCCGGGTCAAGTCCATCGTCACCTTCGAGGGCGAGCTGGAGCACGCCGGCCCCGGCCAGGCCGTGACCCTGACCATGGAAGACGAGATCGACATCTCCCGTGGCGACCTGCTGGTGCATGCCGACAACGTGCCGCCGGTGACCGACCAGTTCGACGCCATGCTGGTGTGGATGGCCGAGGAGCCGATGCTCCCGGGCAAGAAGTACGACATCAAGCGTGCCACCAGCTACGTGCCGGGTTCTATCGCCAGCATCACCCACAAGGTCGATGTGAACACCCTGGAGCAGGGCGCGGCCAGTGCCCTGCAACTGAACGAGATCGGCCGGGTCAAGGTCAGCCTGGACGCCGCCATCGCCCTGGACGGCTATGACAGCAACCGCACCACCGGTGCGTTCATCGTCATCGACCGCCTGACCAACGGCACCGTCGGCGCCGGCATGATCATCGCCCCGCCGGTACTGCCGCACGGCAGCACCGGCCACCATGGCAAGCTGGCCCACGTTTCCACCGAGGAACGTGCCCTGCGCTTTGGCCAGCAGCCGGCGACCGTGCTGTTCAGCGGCCTGTCCGGCGCCGGCAAGAGCACCCTGGCCTATGCCGTGGAGCGCAAGCTGTTCGACATGGGTCGTGCGGTCTACGTGCTCGACGGCCAGAACCTGCGCCATGACCTGAACAAGGGCCTGCCACAGGACCGTGCCGGTCGCACCGAGAACTGGCGCCGCGCCGCCCATGTGGCGCGCCAGTTCAACGAAGCTGGCCTGCTGACCCTGGCCGCGTTCGTCGCTCCGGATGCCGAAGGCCGCGAACAGGCCAAGGCACTGATCGGCAAGGAGCGCCTGGTGACCGTCTACGTCCAGGCCTCGCCACAGGCTTGCCGCGAACGCGACCCGCAGGGCCTGTACGCCGCCGCTGGCGATAACATCCCGGGCGAGAGCTTCCCGTACGATGTACCGCTGGATGCGGACCTGGTGATCGACACCCAGACCACCAGCGTGGAGGAAGGCGTGAAGCAGGTGTTGGAGGTACTGCGTCAGCGTGGTGCGCTCTGAGGCTGCATGAGGAACGCTTGCGGAAGTTTTGTACTGTGCCTTTCGTTCAGGCAGCCAGGCACCCTGAGCGAGCTGGTCATCCGGCCAGCGAATCGTTAAGGAGTCTTACTATGCAAGCGCAAGCAGCTCTGAAGTACACCGCCCTGGACATCCGCCATAACGGCGGTGACGACGAGGAAAACGGTCACTCGTGGCGTAAGCCTTGACCTGAAAGAAGAAAGCCCTGCTTCGGCAGGGCTTTCTATTTCTGCATCCTCATCGTCCATTGGCTGACGGAAGTCTGCACCAATCTCGATGCTCAACTGTCGTTCGGGGCGCGAAGCAGTCCTGGGATCCGAAGTGAGCCGCGTCATGGTGAAGCACGAAGCTTGCAGAGCCCAGATGAATATCTCCATCATGTACTATTGGCGCGAGGCCATTCTTTTTCATCCGGCGTAAGCTCCTCTCAGGGAATTGCTTAGAAAGCTCAGGATCATTTGCAACGGCTTTCCAGAACCTCCTTCGGAAAGCGTCGAAACTCCGGAATTTTGCACCTTTGAGAAGCTCGCAATATGCGATGGTATTGGCGCGCCCTCTCCGCGAGTGGTTTCTCCAAGCCAAATCCCTGTTACCTTCTCGCCGACTCCTACAGCGCTCCCAGGCTCGAACCGTGGGCTTCTGAATACCACCAGAATCGGCGGTAACCCTCTGAGAGGCGAGAGTGGGCAGACTATTGGTAATGATTGAGTCGCGCTTGCTTCCCCGGCTTGACGCTCTCGTCAGGCACTCTCAAATATGCTTCTCCGACACTGGAATCACCCGCCGTTCCTTCACCGCCTTGTACGAAAAGCTCGAATAGATCTCCTTCACCCCCGGCAATGACTGCAGCACTTCCCGCGCGAACGCCCCGAACGACTCCAGGTCCCGCGCCAGGATCTCCAGCAGAAAGTCATACCGCCCGGAGATGTTGTGGCAGGCGACGATCTCGGGAATCTCCATCAGCCGCTGTTCGAAGGCGCGGGCCACGTCCTTGGTGTGGGTTTCCATCATGATGCTGACGAAGGCGGTGACGCCGAAGCCCAGGGACTTGGGCGAGAGAATGGCCTGGTAGCCGGTGATGTAGCCGTTGTCTTCCAGCAGCTTGACTCGCCGCCAGCAGGGCGAGGTGGTCAGGGCGACCTGGTCGGCCAGTTCGGAAACGGTGAGGCGGGCGTTGTCCTGCAGGGCGGCGAGCAGGGCGCGATCGGTGCGGTCGAGGCTCGAAGGCATGGTTTGCCCTCCTGGTTCTGTATTTGTTGTTTTCATTCCAAAAGATGCGCCATCGCGTGGGCAACTTTGGAAAAAACCGGGTAGGTCGGTGGCATAAGCTTATAACAAACCACCAGAGACTGTTGCCATGCGCGACTCCAACAACAACAGCGGTTTTTCCACACGGGCCATCCACCACGGCTATGACCCGCTCTCCCATGGTGGTGCGCTGGTACCGCCGGTGTACCAGACCGCTACCTATGCCTTCCCCACCGTCGAGTACGGTGCCGCCTGTTTCGCCGGCGAAGAGGGCGGGCACTTCTACAGCCGCATCTCCAACCCGACCCTGGCCCTGCTGGAACAACGCATGGCCTCGCTGGAAGGAGGGGAAGCCGGGTTGGCCCTGGCGTCGGGAATGGGTGCCATCACCTCGACACTGTGGACCCTGCTGCGCCCAGGTGATGAGTTGATCGTCGGGCGTACCTTGTACGGCTGCACCTTCGCCTACCTGCACCACGGCATCGGCGAGTTCGGTGTCAAGATCAAGCACGTCGACCTCAACGACCTGAAGGCACTGAAGGCGGCCATCACGCCAAGGACGCGGATGATCTACTTCGAAACCCCAGCCAACCCCAACATGCAACTGGTGGATATCGCCGCCGTGGCCGACGCCGTCCGTGGCCAGGATATCCAGGTGGTGGTCGACAACACCTACTGCACCCCGTACCTGCAGCGCCCACTGGAACTGGGGGCCGACCTGGTGGTGCATTCGGCGACCAAGTACCTGGGCGGCCACGGGGACATCACTGCCGGCCTGGTGGTGGGGCGCAAGGCGCTACTGGATCGCATCCGCCTGGAAGGGCTCAAGGACATGACCGGTGCGGTTCTTTCGCCCCACGATGCCGCGTTGCTGATGCGTGGCATCAAGACCCTGGCCCTGCGCATGGACCGCCACTGCGGCAATGCCCAGCAGGCGGCCGAGTTCCTGGCGCGCCAACCCCAGGTGGAACTGATCCATTACCCGGGCCTGCCGGCCTTCGCCCAGTACGCACTGGCCCGGCGGCAGATGCGCCTACCGGGCGGGATGATCGCCTTCGAGCTCAAGGGCGGGATCGAGGCCGGGCGGCGCTTCATGAACGCCCTGCAACTGTTCAGCCGGGCGGTGAGCCTGGGCGATGCCGAGTCGCTGGCGCAGCACCCGGCGAGCATGACCCATTCCAGCTATACCCCTGAGGAGCGGGCTCATCACGGGATTTCCGAAGGTTTGGTGCGCTTGTCGGTGGGTCTGGAAGACATCGAGGACCTGCTTGCCGATATTGCCCAGGCACTGAAGGCCTGTGCCTGATGAACCTGCAGCGGAATTGGACGCGATGATGAACGCCAACGAGCCGTTGACGCCTCAGGGCGAAGACCTGGACAGTGACCCGGCGGAAACCGCCGAGTGGTGCGAGGCGCTCGAATCGACCCTGGCCCACTGTGGCCCGGCGCGGGCGCGCTATTTGCTGCAGCGGCTGCAGGCCCATGCCTTGGAACTGGGCCTGGCGCGCGAAGCCCAGCCGTTTTCCGCCTACCGCAACACCTTGCCGGTGGAGCAGCAGGGCACCTATCCCGGCGATCTGGAGCTCGATGAGCACATCACCAGCATCCTGCGCTGGAATGCGTTGGCCATGGTGGTCCGGGCCAATCACGCCTATGGCGAGCTGGGTGGGCATATCGCCAGTTATGCCTCGGCGGCGGAGATCTTCGAGGTGGGCTTCCAGCACTTCTTCCGTGGCGAAGGTGACGGCGCACGACGCACCGGTGACCTGGTGTTCTTCCAGCCCCATTCGGCACCGGGCATTTATGCCCGGGCGTTTCTCGAAGGGCGTTTGAGCGAAGAGCAACTGGGTAATTATCGCCAGGAGGTCGCAGGCGACGGCCTGTGCTCCTATCCACACCCCTGGCTGATGCCCGGGTTCTGGCAGTTCCCCACCGGCTCCATGGGCATCGGGCCGCTCAATGCCATCTACCAGGCGCGCTTCATGCGTTACCTGCAGCATCGTGGCCTGCTCGACACATCCGCACGGCATGTCTGGGGCGTGTTCGGCGACGGTGAGATGGACGAGCCGGAGTCGATCGCCGGTCTGACCCTGGCCGCGCGGGAAGGCCTGGACAACCTGACGTTCATCGTCAACTGCAACCTGCAGCGCCTGGACGGCCCGGTGCGCGGCAATGGCCAGATCATCCAGGAGCTGGAAGCCTTGTTCAGCGGGGCCGGCTGGAACGTGATCAAGGTGCTCTGGGGCTCGGAATGGGATGCGCTGTTCGCTCGCGACCACGAACACGCGCTGCTGCGCCAGTTGGCCGCGACCCCGGATGGGCAGTTCCAGACCCTCGGCGCCAAGGACGGCACCTACAACCTGGAGCACTTCTTCAACCAGCATCCGGCCTTGCAGCGCCTGGTGGCGCACATGAACTGCGACGAGATCAATACCCTCAAGCGCGGCGGTCACGATTTTCGCAAGCTGCATGCGGCCTATGCAGCAGCCAAGGCTTGCAAGGGACGGCCGACGGTGATCCTGGCCAAGACCAAGAAGGGCTATGGCATGAGCAGTGCCGGCGAGTCGCGAATGACCGCGCACCAGGCCAAGAAGCTCGACGTCCAGGCGTTGTTGGCGTTTCGCGACCGCTTCCACTTGCCTCTCTCCGACGAGGCGGTGGAGCAGTTGCGCTTCTACCGCCCGGCCGAGGACAGCCCAGAGATGGTCTACCTGCGCCAGCGTCGCGCGGCGCTCGGCGGGCCGTTGCCGGTGCGGCGCACGGACTGCCGGCCGCTGGCGCTGCCAAGCCTGGAGGATTGCGCAGGCTTCGCCCTGCAGGCCGACAACAAGGAGATGTCCACCACCATGGCGGCCGTGCGCCTGCTCGGCCATTGGCTCAAGGCACCGCAACTGGGGCCTCGGGTGGTGCCGATCGTCGCCGACGAGGCGCGCACCTTCGGCATGGCCAGCCTGTTTCGCCAGATCGGCATCTACTCGGCCTGCGGCCAGCGCTACGAGCCCGAGGACGCCGGTTCGCTGCTGACCTACAAGGAGGCCCGCGACGGCCAGTTGCTGGAGGAGGGTATCACCGAGGCCGGGGCGATCTCGTCATGGATCGCGGCGGCGACGGCCTATGCGGTGCACGGCGAGCCGATGCTGCCGGTGTACATCTACTACTCGATGTTCGGCTTCCAGCGGGTCGGCGACCTGATCTGGGCCGCCGCCGACCAGCGCGCCCGTGGCCTGTTGCTGGGGGCGACCGCCGGGCGCACCACCCTGGGAGGCGAAGGCCTGCAGCACCAGGATGGCTCCAGCCTGGTGATGGCGGCCCTGGTGCCCAACTGCCGGGCCTGGGACCCGTGTTTCGCCGGCGAGTTGGCGGTGATCCTCGACCATGCGGCACGGCGCATGCTGGTGGAGCAGCGCGACGAGTTCCACTATGTGGCGGTGATGAACGAAAACTATCCACAACCGTCGTTGCCGGAGACGGTACGGGACGATGTGCTGCGCGGCATGTACCGCGTCGCCCGGCAGCAGGCCTTGCAACCACGGGGCCGGGTGCGTTTGCTGGGGTCGGGAGCGATCCTGCGCGAGGTGATCGCTGCCAGCGAGTTGCTGGCCCTCGAATGGCAGGTCGACAGCGAGGTGTTCAGCGTCACCAGTTTCAGCGAGTTGGCGCGCCAGGCGCGAGATGTGCAGCGGGCGGCGATGCAAGGCAAGGGGGATGAAGAAGACTGCCATGTGCGCCGCTGCCTGCAGGGGGATGCGCCAGTGATTGCCGCCAGCGACTATGCGCGGGCCTGGCCGCAGTTGATCGCCGAGTATGTGCAGGCGCCCTACATGACGCTGGGGACCGATGGCTTCGGGCGTAGCGATACGCGTCAGCAGTTGCGGCGGTTCTTCGAGGTGGATCGCTACAGCGTGGTGTTGGCGGCGCTCTACAGCCTGGTGCGGCAGGGGCGGTTGGGCGAGGAGGTGCTGGAGCAGGCGCGGGGGCGGTATCAGGTGGAGCAGGTCGATGCACCTTGGTATCGGTGATCGAGCCCTGATTCGTGCGCACCACAAGCTCCTGTGGCAGCCGGCTTGCCGGCGATGGGGCGCGAAGCGGCGCAAATGGCGGCTGTAAAACCTTGGTCGACTGACATGAGGGCTTGCCCGCGAGTGGGCCAGGGCAGGCGAGCAGCCCTAAAAAAGGCCTCTTACGAGGCCTTCTGCATTCCAGTCATTTCAACGCTTGAGCCCGTAGCTCTCATCGAGCATGCCCGGTGAGTTCGGCGACTTGGGCGCATAGTCGCGCGGCACTTCGGCGGTGTCCTTCGGTGGCGTCAGGCGATCGCGAGGCCCCTGGGCCGCTTCGGAGTGCAGGGCCGCCAGCAGGCGCTGGCGGGTCAGCTCGTCGAGGGCCAGGCGGTTGGCGCCGTCGGCCAGGTGGTCCTGGACGTCCTGGTAGCTCTGGGTCAGTTTCTTGACCAGCGCGGCAGTGCTGTTGAAGTGGGTCACCACTTCGTTCTGGTAGTTGTCGAAACGCTGCTGGATGTCGTCCAGCTGGCGTTGGGTGCTGCTCGGCGCGGCGTTGGGCAACAGGCGGGCCACCACGAAGCCGACCACCACGCCGACGACCAGGGCCAGGGTCGGCAACAACCAAACAAGGAGCGAGAGTTCCACGAGTCCTTCCTCTATAAACGGCTTTGCTTTACGTTAACGGCTCAGACCTGCGCTGTATACCGCGAGCGATCGCAAATATTTCAGAACAGAATTCCTCAGCTAGACGAGTCGACCCACCCCCGGGTCACGGAGTAGTGCCTTGCTTATCCGCGAAACCCCCTTGTTCATCGATGGCCCCAGCGGCCAGCTGGAAGCCTTGTACCTGGACGTGGCCGATGCCCGTGGTGCCGTGCTGATCTGCCACCCCAACCCGGTCCAGGGCGGCACCATGCTCAACAAGGTGGTCTCGACCCTGCAACGCACCGCCCGCGATGCCGGCTACGTCACCCTGCGCTTCAACTACCGCGGCGTCGGCCAGAGCGCCGGCAGCCACGACATGGGCGCCGGCGAGGTGGCCGATGCCCAGGCTGCCGCGGCCTGGCTGCGGGCCAAGCACCCCGAACTGCCCCTGGTGCTGATGGGCTTCTCCTTCGGTGGTTTCGTCGCAGCCAGCCTGGCCGGACGCCTGGAGGCCGACGCGGTGCAACTGCAGCACCTGTTCATGATCGCCCCGGCGGTGATGCGCCTGAACGAGCAGTTCCCGCTGCCGCAGCGTTGCCCGCTGACGGTGGTGCAGCCGGACGCCGACGAAGTCGTCGATCCGCCGTTGGTCTACGAATGGTCCGACACCCTGTCGCGCCCCCATGAGCTGCTGAAAGTGGCAGAATGCGGACACTTCTTCCATGGCAAGCTGACCGATCTGAAGGATCTGGTGCTGCCGCGTCTTTCGAACTGAGCCTAGCCTGATCAAGCGATAACCCATGACTACGCGTATCCTCACCGGTATCACCACCACCGGCACCCCGCACCTGGGCAACTACGCCGGCGCCATCCGCCCGGCGATCCTCGCCAGCCAGCAGCCCGGCGCCGACTCGTTCTACTTCCTGGCCGACTACCATGCCCTGATCAAGTGCGACGACCCGCTGCGCATCCAGCGCTCGCGCCTGGAAATCGCCGCCACCTGGTTGGCCGGCGGCCTGGACCCGGACAAGGTGACCTTCTACCGCCAGTCCGACATCCCCGAGATCCCCGAGCTGACCTGGCTGCTGACCTGCGTCAGCGCCAAGGGCCTGCTCAACCGCGCCCATGCCTACAAGGCCTCGGTGGACAAGAACCTGGAAAACGGCGAAGACCCGGACGCCGGCGTGACCATGGGCCTGTACAGCTACCCGGTGCTGATGGCCGCCGACATCCTGATGTTCAACGCCCACAAGGTGCCGGTCGGCCGCGACCAGATCCAGCACGTGGAGATGGCCCGCGATATCGGCCAGCGTTTCAATCACCTGTTCGGCCAGGGCAAGGACTTCTTCGTCCTGCCCGAGGCGGTGATCGAGGAAAGCGTGGCGACCCTGCCGGGCCTGGACGGTCGCAAGATGTCCAAGAGCTACGACAACACCATCCCGTTGTTCACCAGCGCCAAGGACATGAAGGATGCCATCTCGCGCATCGTCACCGACTCGCGCGCACCCGGCGAGCCGAAAGACCCGGACAATTCGCACCTGTTCACCCTGTTCCAGGCCTTCTCCACGCCGGCGCAGGCCGCCGGGTTCCGTGAAGAGCTGCTCCAGGGCCTGGGCTGGGGCGAGGCCAAGCAGCGCCTGTTCCAACTGCTCGACGACCAACTGGGCGAGGCCCGCGAGCGCTATCACCAGTTGATCGCCCGGCCCTCCGACCTGGAAGACATCCTCCTGGCCGGCGCCGCCAAGGCGCGCAAGACCGCCACGCCGTTCCTCGAGCAACTGCGCGAGGCCGTGGGCCTGCGTTCGTTCCGCGCCATCGTGCAGGCCGGCAGCGAAGTGAAGAAGAAGGCCGCCAAGAGCGCCCGCTTCGTCAGCTTCCGCGACGACGACGGCAGCTTCCGTTTCCGCCTGCTGGCCGCCGATGGCGAGCAGTTGCTGCTGTCGCGCCGCTTCGCCGACGGCAAGAGCGCAGGCGTGGTGAGCAAGCAATTGCAACAGGGGGGCGAGGCCGACGTGCGTGTCGAAGGCCTGGGCTTCTCCCTGTGGCTCGATGGCGAACAGGTTGCCGACGGGCCGCAGTTCGCCGACGCCGAGGCGCGCGATGCGGCCATCCAGAGCCTGCGCGCCGCGCTGCAACCCCAGCAGGACTGAGGCATTTCGCCGCAAGTCTGATTGCCATTATGCGGGCCGGTCGCTACAGTGACGGCCCGCTTTTTGTTACCTCGCTAACGAATTATGACGCCCCTAGAACGATATCAAGCAGATCTCAAACGTCCCGACTTCTTCCATGACGCGGCACAGGAAACGGCGGTGCGTCACCTGCAGCGCCTGTACGACGATCTGCTGGCGGCGCAGAACAACAGGCCGGGCGTGTTCGGCAAGCTGTTCGGCAAGAAGGAACAGGCGCCGGTCAAGGGCCTGTATTTCTGGGGCGGGGTCGGCCGGGGCAAGACCTACCTGGTGGACACCTTCTTCGAGGCGCTGCCGTTCAAGCAGAAGATGCGCACCCACTTCCACCGCTTCATGAAGCGTGTGCACGAGGAAATGAAATCGCTCAAGGGCGAGAAGAACCCGCTGACCATCATCGCCAAGCGTTTCTCCGAGGAAGCCAAGGTGATCTGCTTCGATGAGTTCTTCGTCTCCGACATCACCGACGCGATGATCCTCGGCACCCTGATGGAAGAGCTGTTCAAGAACGGCGTGACCCTGGTGGCCACTTCCAACATCGTCCCCGACGGCCTGTACAAGGATGGCCTGCAGCGTGCGCGCTTCCTGCCGGCCATCGCCCTGATCAAGCAGAACACCGAAGTGGTCAACGTCGACAGCGGGGTCGACTACCGCCTGCGTCACCTGGAGCAGGCCGAGCTGTACCACTATCCGCTCGACGACGCGGCGCACGAAAGCCTGCGCCAGAGTTTCAAGGCATTGACGCCGGAGTGCACCCAGGCCGTCGAGAATGACGTGCTGGTGATCGAGAACCGCGAGATCCAGGCCGTGCGCACCTGCGACGACGTCGCCTGGTTCGACTTCCGTGCCCTGTGCGACGGCCCGCGCAGCCAGAACGACTACATCGAGCTGGGCAAGATCTTCCACGCCGTGCTGCTGAGCAATGTCGAGCAGATGGGTGTGACCACCGACGACATCGCCCGCCGTTTCATCAACATGGTGGATGAGTTCTACGACCGCAACGTCAAGCTGATCATCTCGGCCGAAGTGGAGCTCAAGGACCTGTACACCGGCGGGCGCCTGAGCTTCGAGTTCCAGCGCACCCTGAGCCGCCTGCTGGAGATGCAGTCCCACGAGTTCCTGTCACGGGCGCACAAGCCCTGACGGGCAACTTCGAGCTTCAAGCTTCAAGAAAAAGCCAGAGCAGCCGTGCGCTGTTCTGGCTTTTGCTTTTTCTTGCGGCTTGTAGCTTGCAGTTGTGTATCAGGCCTCCTGCATGAACTGCTGCCGATACTGGTTCGGCGACAGCTCGGTGTGCTGGCGGAACAGGCGGGCAAAGAAGCTGGCGTCGTCGTAGCCCACTTCGTAGCTGATGGTCTTGATGCTCTTGCGCGTGCTCGAGAGCAGGCCCTTGGCCGTCTCGATGCGCAGGCGCTGCAAGTAGTGCAAGGGCTTGTCGCCGGTGGCGCTCTGGAAGCGACGCATGAAGTTGCGGATGCTCATGCCGTGGTTGCGGGCCACGTCCTCGAAGCGGAACTTGTCGGCGAAGTGCTCCTCCAGCCAGTGCTGGATCTGCAGGATGATCAGGTCCTGGTGCAGCTTCTGCCCGCCGAAGCCCATGCGCCCTGGGGTGTAGCTGCGCTGCACTTCGTAGAGGATGTCGCGGGCCACGGCGCGGGCGACGTTGGCCCCGCAGAAACGCTCGATCAGGTAGATGTACAGGTCGCAGGCCGAGGTGGTGCCGCCGGCGCAATAGAGGTTGTCGGCGTCGGTCAGGTGCTTGTCCTGGTTCAGGCGTACCTTGGGGAAGCGCTCGGCGAAACTGTCGAAGAAGCGCCAGTAGGTGGTCGCTTCCTTGCCGTCGAGCAGGCCGGCCTCGGCCAGCCAGAACACCCCACTGGCCTCGCCGCAGAGCACGGCGCCACGGGCATGCTGTTCGCGCAGCCAGGGCAGGACCTGGGGATAGCGTTGCTGGAGGTTGTCGAAGTCGTCCCAGAAGGCCGGGAGGATGATCACGTCGGCATCGTCCAGGCCGCCGTCGACCGGCACCTGCACATTGCTGAAGCTGTCCACTGGCTGGCCGTCGGGGCTGACCAGGTGGATATCGAACATCGGTTGCAGGCCCAGCCCCAGTTGCTTGCTGTAGCGCAGGCTGGCCAGGTGGAAGAAGTCCTTGGCCTGCATGAGGGTCGAGGCGAACACCTTGTCGATGGCCAGGATGCTGACGCGACGCAGGGACGCGGAGGGTTGGGTAAACATCATTGTCATTGTTCTTATAGGGTAGAGTGGTCAATCACCGGCTGGATCGTCTTATGTTTTTCGGCTAGCTGCAAGCTGTCAGCGGCAAGCGGCAGGAAAAAAGCAGGCCGGCGTAGCCCGTCAGTCAAGCGACATGGGGCGCGAAGCGGCCCCAAATGGCGGTGGGAAGTCTTCACTGACTGGCATTGGGGCGGCACGGTCTGCTTTTTCTTGCCGCTGATAACTTGTCGCTGGGCTCAGGGCGCAGGGTTGGGCTGCTCCTGGTGGATCGCCTCGATCGCCGCCAGCAACTCGTCACTGAGGTTCAAGGCCAGGCTGTCCAGGTTGCTTTGCAGTTGCTCCACGCAGGTCGCGCCAATGATGTTGCTGGTCACGAACGGCTGGCGGGTGACGAAGGCCAGGGCCATCTGCGCCGGGTCCAGGCCATGCTCGCGGGCCAGCTGGACATAACGGCTGCAGGCCGCCACGGTCTGCGGGTTGGAATAGCGGGCGAAGCGGCTGAACAGGGTCAGGCGTGCTTTCTCCGGTCGAGCGCCATTCTCGTACTTGCCCGACAGCATGCCGAAGGCCAGCGGCGAGTAGGCCAGCAGGCCGCACTGCTCGCGGATCGCCACCTCCGCCAGGCCCACCTCGAAGCTGCGGTTGAGCAGGTTGTAGGGGTTCTGGATCGACACCGCGCGCGGCCAGCCCCGGCTTTCTGCCAGGTGCAGGAACTTCATGGTGCCCCACGGGGTTTCGTTGGACAGGCCGATGTGCCGGATCTTGCCCGCACGCACCTGTTCGTCGAGCACCTCGAGGGTCTCTTCCAGTGGGGTGAAATGGTCCTGGGGCAGGTGCTGGTAGCCCAGCTTGCCGAAGAAGTTGGTGCTGCGCTCGGGCCAGTGCAACTGGTACAGGTCGATGCGGTCGGTCTGCAGGCGCTTGAGGCTTTCGTCCAGCGCGGCGACGATGTGCTGGCGGTTGTGCTTGAGCTGGCCGTCGCGGATGTGGCTGATGCCGTTGCCCGGGCCGGCGACCTTGCTGGCCAGGATCCAGTCGTCGCGGTCGCCGTGGCGGGCGAACCAGTTGCCGATGATGCGCTCGGTGGCGGCGTAGGTCTCGGGGCGTGGCGGTACCGGGTACATCTCGGCGGTGTCGATGAAGTTGACCCCGTTGGCCTTGGCCAGGGCGATCTGGGCGAAGGCCTCGTCCTGGTCGTTCTGCTCGCCCCAGGTCATGGTGCCCAGGCACAGGGCGCTGACGTTCAGGTCGGTTCGGCCGAGCTGGCGGTATTCCATGGGTGACGGTCTCCCTGGTCAAATAAGGCCATCAAAGCAGGTTGAAATTTTTTCCGCAATCTGGATAATCCTGCCCCTCTGCGCACGGTGGAAGTGATGCACCGCCGGGCAGCGAGGAACCCTAGCCGGATATTGGATGCGCCGACCCGAGCCCCCAATAGCGTCCGTATGCGGCTGCGCGCTTGACTTGTCAAGTGGTGCACTATCCAGTAAGATTCGCCGTCTTATTTTCGCTGGGCGGCCTCTGAGGCTTTAAAGAATGAAAACTTTTACTGCTAAACCGGAAACAGTAAAGCGCGACTGGTACGTAGTTGACGCCGCTGGTCAGACCCTGGGTCGTCTGGCTACCGAAATCGCTCGTCGCCTGCGTGGCAAGCACAAGCCAGAATACACCCCTCACGTTGACACCGGCGACTACATCGTCGTCATCAACGCCGAGCAGGTACGTGTCACTGGTGCCAAGACTTCGGACAAGATGTACTACTCCCACTCCGGTTTCCCGGGCGGTATCAAGGAAATCAACTTCGAGAAGTTGATCGCCAAGGCCCCTGAGCGTGTCATCGAGACCGCGGTCAAAGGCATGCTGCCTAAGAACCCGCTGGGTCGCGACATGTACCGTAAGCTGAAAGTCTATGCGGGTGCAGCTCACCCTCACACTGCTCAGCAGCCTCAAGAACTGAAGATTTAACGGAATAGTTCATTATGTCGGCGACTCAAAATTACGGCACTGGCCGTCGCAAGACCGCAACCGCTCGCGTTTTCCTGCGTCCGGGCACTGGCAACATCTCCATCAACAACCGTCCTCTGGACACCTTCTTCGGCCGCGAAACCGCTCGTATGGTTGTTCGCCAGCCGCTGGAGCTGACCGAGACCGTTGAAAAGTTCGACATCTACGTCACCGTCGTCGGTGGTGGTGTCAGCGGCCAGGCCGGTGCGATCCGTCACGGTATCACCCGCGCCCTGATGGACTACGACGAGTCCCTGCGTGGCGCCCTGCGCCGTGCTGGCTACGTCACCCGCGACGCTCGTGAAGTCGAGCGTAAGAAAGTGGGTCTGCGTAAAGCGCGTAAGCGTCCTCAGTACTCCAAGCGTTAATTTCGCTTCGGCAGTCGAAGAAGCCCGGTTCCTTTTGGAGCCGGGCTTTTTTTATGGCTTGGACTAACCTGTCAGCATGTCAGTGACAACTTGCCGCATAGACGCAGATCAAGCAAAGCGAGGGTTGCAGCCCGCCTGGGGGGTAATCACCTTGTCAGTGTGTGGATTTGTTCCTTACCATTGCGGCCAATTTTTAGTGCCACAGACATTACCTAAGTAGAGGCCTGATCCAACAGGCCAAGCAAGCTGATGGGAGAGGACTGAATGAGCAATGACGGCGTCAACGCAGGCCGGCGCGACTTCAGGGCGGAAGGTCGGCGAGCAGCCCAGGTGGGTGCACAGGCCGACGAGGACAAGGATCTCGG